>SKKW01000150.1:0-11097 GCA_007123535.1 Candidatus Izemoplasma sp.
ATATTGCCAAAAGAGACGTATTACCCGATCCGATTTACGATTCAAAGTTGGTGACAAAACTCATCAACAGCATCATGATTGATGGTAAAAAAGGAACGGCACAAACGATTTTATACAACGCGTTTAACCGTGTTGAAACGATTACCAATAAACCCCCACTACAAGTATTTGAAGAAGCGTTAAATAATATTATGCCAACCTACGAAGTCAGAGCACGCCGGATTGGTGGTCAAAACTATCAAGTTCCGGTCGAAGTACGTAACGAACGTCGTTACACCCTCGGCTTACGTTGGTTAACTTTGTATGCGCGCTTACGGAATGAAAGAACCATGGAAGAGCGTTTAGCGAAAGAAATCGTCGACGCTGCGAATGGCGTGGGCGCAAGCGTGAAAAAACGTGAAGACATGCATCGTATGGCAGACGCTAACAAAGCATTTGCACATTATCGCTGGTAAGAAAGGAGTACATGATGGCACGTCAATTTAGCCTTAACAAAACAAGAAACATCGGCATCATGGCTCACATCGACGCCGGTAAAACCACCACGACAGAACGGATTTTATTCCATACCGGTAAAATTCATAAGATTGGTGAAACTCACGATGGTGCCAGTCAAATGGACTGGATGGCGCAAGAGCAAGAACGCGGCATCACCATCACCTCAGCGGCAACCACCGCTTTCTGGCGTGACCACCGCGTCAACATCATCGACACCCCAGGACACGTTGACTTCACCGTTGAAGTGTCTCGTTCACTTCGTGTCTTAGACGGTGCTGTCGCCGTACTAGATGCGCAAGCAGGGGTTGAACCACAAACGGAAACCGTCTGGCGTCAAGCCACCGAGTACCGTGTCCCACGCGTCGTTTTCGTCAACAAGATGGATAAAATTGGGGCGGACTTTGAGTATTCTATTGGCACCATTAAAGATCGCTTAGGCGTGAACGCTGCGGCGATTCAATGGCCTATCGGCGCTGAGAATGCCTTCAACGGCATCATCGATCTCATCACGATGAAAGCACACTACTATGATGGTGAAGCCTCAGAGATGCCAGAAATCAAAGACATTCCTCAAGACTTACAAGACACTGCGGAAGCAAAACGTACGGAACTCATTGAAGCGATTGCGGATTTCGATGAAGAACTCATGATGCTCTATCTTGAAGGGGAAGAGATCAGTGAAGAATTACTCAAAAAAGTGATTCGTCAAGCGACGCTTAGCGTCACCTTCTTCCCAGTCATTTGCGGCTCTGCGTTTAAGAATAAAGGCGTCAAACTGATGATCGACGCCGTCATTGATTACCTCCCGGCACCAACCGATGTTGCGGCCGTCAAAGGGGTCCTCAAAAACGGTGAAGAAGTTAAAATTGAAGCGTCAGACGATGCAAAATTTGCAGCGTTAGCCTTCAAAGTCATGACCGACCCATTCGTAGGTCGCTTGACCTTCTTCCGCGTCTATTCAGGCGTCTTAAACAAAGGCTCATACATCATCAACACCACCAAAGGCAACAAAGAGCGGATTGGTCGTATCTTACAGATGCACGCCAATCACCGTGAAGAGATCGATCAAGTCTACGCGGGCGACATCGCCGCAGCCGTTGGCCTTAAAAACACCACCACTGGGGACACCTTAGCGGCGGAAAAATACGATCTCATCTTAGAAAAAATGAACTTCCCTGAACCTGTTATCTCGGTGGCCATTGAACCTAAATCCCGTGGCGATCAAGACAAAATGGGGACGGCCTTACAAAAACTGGCGGAAGAAGATCCAACCTTCCGTACGTACACCGATGAAGAAACGGGCCAAACCATCATTGCTGGGATGGGTGAATTACACTTAGACATCATTGTTGACCGCATGAAGCGTGAATTCAAAGTCGAAGCCAATGTTGGCGCACCACAAGTCTCGTATCGTGAAACGTTCACTCAAATGGCTGAAATCGAAGGTAAATTCGTACGCCAATCTGGGGGCCGTGGACAATACGGACACGTCTGGATTAAGTTTGAACCAAACCCGACAAAAGGGTATGAGTTTGTGGACAGTGTCGTGGGCGGCGTGGTCCCTCGCGAATACATTCCAGTCGTTGATAAAGGCTTACAAGAAGCGCTTGAAACTGGTGTTTTAGCAGGCTATCCAATGATCGACATCAAAGCGACCCTCTTCGATGGGTCATACCATGATGTTGACTCGAGTGAAATTGCCTTTAAAGTCGCCGCAAGCTTAGCGTTACGTAACGCGAAAGAAAAATGTTCAGCGATTCTCTTAGAACCAATCATGGCTGTTGATGCCATTACCCCAGACGATTACATGGGGAACGTCATTGGTGATCTCACCAGCCGTCGTGGCCGGATTGAATCACAAGCACAACGTGGGAATGCCCAACAAATTAAGGCGAAAGTCCCACTCTCGGAAATGTTTGGTTATGCGACAAGCTTGCGCTCGAACACGCAAGGTCGCGGGAACTACACCATGCAGTTTTCACACTATGAACCAGCCCCTAAATCGATCTCGGAAGAAATCATTAAAAAGCGTAACGGCTAAAGGGTTAAAACTTGCATTATAGTAGATAATGCGATAAAATTATAACGATTTAAACAAGGAGGATTTATCCAAATGGGAAAAGAAAAATTTTTACGGGATAAGATCCACGTCAACGTCGGCACTATCGGTCACGTTGACCACGGGAAAACTACCCTCACAGCGGCGATTGCGACCGTTTTATCAAAACGTGGCATCGGCGGAACCAAAGCTTCAAACTATGACCAAATCGACAACGCTCCTGAAGAAAGAGAGCGCGGTATTACCATCAACACCGCACACATTGAGTACGCGACTGACGCACGTCACTACGCACACGTAGACTGCCCAGGCCATGCTGACTATGTTAAAAACATGATCACCGGTGCGGCACAAATGGATGGCGCCATCTTAGTTGTTTCTGCGGCTGATGGACCAATGCCACAAACACGTGAGCACATCCTTTTATCACGCCAAGTAGGCGTACCTAAACTCGTTGTCTTCATGAACAAAGTGGATATGGTTGACGACGAAGAGCTTTTAGAGCTCGTTGAAATGGAAATTCGTGAACTCTTAAGTGAGTACGACTTCCCAGGTGACGACATTCCTGTCATCCGCGGTTCAGCGCTTAAAGCGTTAGAAGGCGATGAAGCGTATGAAGAAAACATCGTTGAACTTATGGCAGCGGTTGATTCTTACATCGACGATCCTGTCCGTGAAACCGACAAACCATTCTTAATGCCAGTGGAGGACGTCTTCTCAATCACTGGTCGTGGAACCGTTGCAACGGGCCGTGTCGACCGTGGTACCGTTAAAGTCCAAGACGAAGTTGAAATCGTCGGGATTAAAGCGACTCGTAAAACCGTCGTTACCGGTGTTGAAATGTTCCGTAAACTCTTAGACAGAGCAGAAGCGGGCGACAACATTGGGGCACTCCTTCGTGGGGTGACTCGTGATGACATCCAACGTGGACAAGTTATCGCGAAACCAGGCACCATCAACCCTAAAACCAAATTCCGTGGCGAAGTGTACGTTTTAAGTAAAGAAGAGGGTGGCCGTCATACCGCATTCTTCTCAAATTACCGTCCACAATTCTACTTCCGTACCACTGACGTGACTGGCGTCATTGAGTTACCTGAAGGCGTAGAAATGGTTATGCCAGGCGACAACGTTGAAATGCTCGTTGAGCTTATTCACCCAATCGCTTTAGAACAAGGTACCAAATTCTCCATCCGTGAAGGTGGTCGTACCGTAGGTGCGGGCGTCGTCGCAGAAGTTTTAAACTAAGACCTTATTTAAGGGAGTCGAAAGACTCCCTTTTTTAATCTAGATAAGGTGCATTTTTTGTCTAAAAGCGTTATAATATATCGCGAGGTGATGTTGTGTTTATAGACACGCACATTCACTGGAATAATCCCCAGTTAATGAAAGACCTGCCGCGTTTAATCGAACGCGCTTTTGACGTGGATGTCAAAACGTTTTTAGTCATTGGCTTCGATCACCAAACCAACGAAGATGCGATTAAACTGGCAGAGCGCTATCCCTTTGTCTATGCGGCGGTGGGCTATCATCCGACCATTGCGCATACGTTAAAAGAGGAAGATTATGACACACTTCAAACGTATTTAAAGCATCCTAAAGTCAAAGCGGTGGGTGAGTTTGGCATTGACTTATACTGGGAAAAAGACACGTTAGATGCCCAAATCCTCTCCATGAAACGTCAAATTGAACTGGCTCAAACCCATCAGCTTCCAATCATTATTCACATGCGTGAAGGCACACAAGTCACTTATGAAACTCTGAAACCCTACGCCCCTTTAAAGGGTGTCATGCATTGTTATAGTGGCTCTCACGAAATGATGACACAGTTTTTAGACCTCGGCATGCACATTGGTTTAGGTGGCCCCGTCACTTTTAAAAACGCAAAAATACCTAAATTGGTGGCCAAAGACGTCCCAATGGAACGGTTGTTGTTAGAAACCGATGCGCCCTATTTAGCGCCGCATCCTCACCGAGGTAAAACCAATGGTGCCCATTTTATCCCCTTAATTGCTGAGTGTATTGCACAGATTAAAGACGTCTCGATTGAAACGATTCAACATAAAACTACCCACAACGCACGCACACTATTCTCTTTAGAGGAGGGAACTTAATGCGTAAAGGGATCTTATTTATTTTGACCTTTTTGATGGTATTCGCACTCAGTGCGTGTGCGGTCATTGAAGACATTCGCGAACAGTCTGGTCCACCTCAACGCAACATCGATGTGAGTGTCTTTACCGAAAGTGAACTGATTGCGATCATTGAAGAACTCACGCCTGAAGCGTTTCAACGTGTTGAGTTTGATTTAGCCTCTTTCCAAGAAGCCTTAGAAGCGATGGTCGAACAAGTGGGCCAAAGCGTCATTGGCATTCGCACCCAGGGCAACGTGCTCGCGATGGGCGGGACGGCCTCAGGGGTCATCTATCATCGCGACGGCAACCATTATTATGTGATTACGAACGAACACGTCGTGAACCGCGCGTCGAGTGTGGAAATTGTCTATGAACGAAACGGTTTACTGTTTACCATCCCAGCCCGTCAAACCGAGATTCTTGGGGCCGATGCGACCACCGATATTGCGGTGATTCGTTTTGAATCCGATCAAAATTTCCCAGTGGCGCCGTTTGCGGATAGTTACCAAACGCGTGTCGGACAGTTTGTCTTTGCGATTGGCAACCCTCTAGGGTTTTCTTATTTTGGAACCCTCACGATGGGAGTGGTCAGTGGGACGGCTCGCTTTGTGCCCAACAGTCCTTTAGAAGTGCCCTTTATTCAACACGATGCGTCAATTAGCCCCGGAAACAGTGGGGGTGCTCTATTTAACATTAACGGCGAAGTCATCGGCATCAATAACATGAAAATCGTCAACAACGTCGCGACCAACATTGGCTTTGCGATTCCTTCAAATACCGCCCTTAGAATCGCCCGTGATTTGATTGAACACGGCGAAGTCATCAGACCTTTCTTAGGCGTGACTTCCAATCCTCAAGAGAGTGAATGTGGTCAAGCGTTTGGTGTGTGTGTCACCGTACAAAACGGTGGGGCTGCACAAGCCGCAGGACTCCGAAATGGCGACGTCATTGTCGGCTATAAACTCCAAGAATGGGATGAGTTTATTCCCATCTTAAACTTTAACGATTTGCGTGAAGCCATCCTCAATTCATCGGTGGGTGATGAAGTGGCTTTAGAATACATTCGCAACAATGAACGACGCACCACAAGCTATGTCGCATTACGTGTACATCCAGACGATCAATAAGGAGGATCATATGAAACAAGTGATTTTGAAACGCCGTTCCATCCGTTCATTCCAAAAGAAAGAACTGACGCTTGAAGACCAAGCCAGCATCAAAAAACTGCTTAAGCAGTACGAACAAGTCAAAGGCCCCTTTGGCAACACCATTCGCTTATACCTACTGAACTTGAACGAAGAAAAAGGGCCTGAATCAAAAATTGTCGGCATGTATGGTTACATTAAAAACGCCCCAGCCTTTATTGCAGGCTCGACCAAAAACACCTTTGAAGGTCTGATTGATTATGGCTATATTTTCCAAGCGGTGCTTTTAGAACTCTCAAAACGTGGGTTTGGTAACGTATGGCTCGGTGGCGACTTCCAGCGCAGCGATCTAAAAGGCTTTGCGCGTAAAGGTGATGTGGTGCCTTCCGTGTCGCCTGTGGGTTACCCTGCTAAAGTATCGTGGCGTGAAAAATTTTTACGAAACCGCCAAGAAGCGCACACGAGAGAAACCTTCTCATCCAAGTTTTTCAACGGCAACATCGACACCCCAATCCGTGATGACCAAGCGCAAAAACATCCGTTTTATGATTATTTAGAGCTGGTCCGTTTAGCGCCCTCAGCGCTCAACAAACAACCATGGCGCGTGATTGTCGATGGGCAAAAATGCCATTTCTACTTACACAGAACCCCCGATTTTAAACATAAAGATATTGACGTTGAAATGTTAAACATGGGTGTCGCGATGCAACATTTTGAAGTGGGCTTAAACGACGATAAACGTCGCTTTAGTTTAGACCGTTTAGACGATGCCCCCAAACATAAATCATTAGACTATGTGGTGACTTACGAGATCGACGCATAAACATAAGGAGTGTTTTTTATGGCTTTAACTGCCGGAATTGTTGGCTTGCCGAATGTCGGGAAGTCAACGCTTTTCAACGCCATCACAAAAGCGGGGGCGCTGGCTGCGAATTATCCCTTTGCGACCATCGAACCTAACGTGGGCACCGTGCTTGTACCCGATGGGCGGTTGGAAGCCATTGCTTCTAGAGTGAACCCTCGTTCGGTGGTGCCAACCACCTTCGAGTTTACCGACATTGCAGGCCTTGTTAAAGGGGCACATGAAGGGGAGGGGCTGGGCAATCAGTTTCTTTCTCACATTCGTGCGGTGGATGCGATCATGCATGTGGTTCGCTGTTTTGAAGATAGTAATGTGACGCACGTGGATGGGTCCATTGACCCCATCCGTGACATTGAAACCATCAATTTAGAATTGATCTTTGCGGATTTAGACACAGTCTTAAAACGATTGCCTAAAATTGAGAAGAAAGCCCAGTTAAAAGTCGATGATACGATCAATGAAGAATACCGTTTGTTGACGATGATTCATAAAACGTTGTTAGACGATCAACCGATTCGTTCATTAAAACTTTCTGTGGACGAAGAAAAAGTGATTCGCAGTTATGGGTTTTTGACGCTCAAACCGATGCTTTATGTCTGTAACATCAGTGAAGACGATTGGTTAACGGGTTCCCTTTCAGAACATGCCGAGAAAGTCTTTGCGTATGCGTTAGAACAAAACGCACAAGTGATGACGATCAGTGCGAAGATTGAAAGTGAACTATCCACCCTCGAAGAAGAGGACCGTCAAGAAATGCTTGAATCGATGGGTGTGACACAATCGGGTCTTGATACCTTGATTCAAAACGCCTATACGATGCTCAACTTAAAAACGTTTTTTACCGCTGGCGAAAAAGAAGTGCGCGCTTGGACGTTCCAAGCAGGCATGCGAGCCCCCCAATGTGCTGGCGTGATTCATAGTGATTTTGAACGTGGTTTCATTCGTGCTGAAACCATCGCTTACGACGATTTTATTGAAGCGGGCACCTTGCAAGCTTCAAAGGAGCGTGGAAAAATGCGTTCAGAAGGAAAACAATACGTGGTGCAAGATGGGGACATCCTCTTGTTCCGCTTTAACGTTTAACGATGTTATCCTACATTCAACTCGCTGTGGGGCTCTTTGTTAGTAGTTTTTATCTCGCGTTTGTCTATCGTTACATGCGTCAACGCGTGGCGATGCAAGCGAAGATTTTTTCCACCAAACGCGGTGGGCTCTTTGAGTTTTATAAACCCGTTTTAGCCCTATTACTGATCAGTGGATCGCTTGATTTATACGGCATCAGTCCATTTGAAACAACCAATCTTTATGGGCTTATCTTGCAATTTACCATCAGTTTTCTTGCGAACAGTATTTTTATCTCGGTCCTTTTATTTATTTTGATTTGGCTGGGGCTCACACTCGTGATGAAACTCAAACAAATCGACGAGAAAGCGACCATCGATTGGTGGATTCATCGATTGATTCTTGCGATGTTTATCGCGGGCTTTGTCTTCGCATTTCTATTCACGTTCTGGCAATATCAATAAAAGGGCTTCGGCCCTTTTTCGTCCTTTAAGGAGGCCTCATTATGAACAGTACCATCATCAGCGTCGGCAACGAACTGCTTATGGGTAAAACGCTTAACACCAATTTGACTTATATCGCTAAAGAACTTCGCAAAATGGGAATTGCGGTTGCGAAAGCCTACACCATTCAAGATCACGAATCGGCGATTAAAGCGGCTTTGAAACATGCGGATGACCCGATCGTCATCTTAACAGGGGGCTTAGGCCCCACGCCAGACGACATGACCAAAGAAGTGGTCTGTGCGTATTTAGGCTTAGAGATGACCCTTCATGAGGCGTCGCTTCATGCGATCGAAAAAATGTTTTTAAAGTACGGCAAAATCATGCCTGAATCCAATCGCAAGCAAGCGCTTTTTCCTAAAGAAGCCGATGTTTTAGAAAATCCCATGGGCACGGCGCCAGGGATGTTGGTTAAAAAAAGTGACCAGACCTTTATTCTCTTACCAGGGCCACCCAATGAAATGCGTCCGATGTTTGATTTAGTCAAACCTTTATTGCTTAATCAACGTGATCAAGTCATCTTACAAGAGGGCTTTTTAGTGGCGGGCATTGGCGAATCTGAGATGGAAGATAAACTCGATGACTTTGCTTTGCAACATCCGCTCGTTAGAATCGCACCTTATGCGGGTGTTGGGGAAATCCAGTATATTTTCTCAAGCACCGATGAAACCGCGCTTAAAACGGCACTCGATGCGTTTAAAGCGCGTTTTAGACGCTACATCATGGGGCCATACACGCAAACGTTTGAAGAAATCCTTGTGCATGAGCTGATGCAGCGACATGAGACCATTTCGGTCATCGAATCCTGTACGACAGGCCTTTTCAGTGGGCGTTTAGGCAATGTGCCTGGCGTTTCAGAAGTGTTTAAAGAAAGCTATGTGCTTTACGATAACGACGTTAAAACACGCCTCTTAGATCTTCATCCAAGCGTCATTTCTTCTTTTGGTGTGGTCTCTAAAGAAGCCGTATCAGCGATGGCTGAAGGCTTAGCTTTAAAAACTAAAGCAGACATCACCTTAGCCATTTCAGGCATCGCTGGTCCGAGTGGTGGAACGTCTGATAAGCCTGTGGGCACCGTGGCTTTTGGCATTCATTATGAAGGCAAGACCCATACGTTTGAACGGTTTTTCCCAGGCGACCGTCATACCATTCGCCATCGGTCAGTCGCGTATGCGCTATATTTGCTCATCTGTCAGGTGAAACGTCATGGGTGTTAACATCACCAAAACAAGCTTAGGCAACATCCCCATCCTAATGTATGAAGGAAAACACGCTAAAAGATGCGTGTTTTTACAACACGGCATTTACGGCAACAAAGAAAAAGTGATGCAGCTGATGGGGGTCACGATTGCCCAACTTGGTTATGTGGTGGTCGCTATTGATACGGTGGGTCACGGCGAACGCGGTGAAAGCCCCTTTGTGGATGGGAAAACACCACACGGAGAACTGCGTATGTTTGACCTCATCGAACCCACCGCAGAAGACATTCTAGCGGTCTATGAAGTGCATTTAAAAGCACGCTTTGACACCTTTGATTACATCGGCATTTCTTTGGGTGGCTTGGTGGGCTATTACCTTGCGAGTCAAACCGACCGCATCGATCGGCTTCATATTTTGATGAGCACACCCAATTATGAAGCGTTTTATGAACACATCAGCCCAGCGATTGAAACACGATATAAGACGTTGATTGAACAAGGAAAGAAGAAAGTTCAAGCCATCAATCCGAGTCTAAAGTCAAAGAGACTCACCTTTGAAAAACTCTTTGTGTATCATGGGTTAAACGATCAAGAAATTCCCTTGTCTGCGACCACCGATTGGTTAGAAAAAACGACGCTTGAAGGGGTCCAAGTAAGGACATTTGAGACGGGCCATAAAATTAATAAAGCGATGTTTGAAGCGCTTAAAGAGCACCTTGCGATCCCCGAAGGTTAATGGTTTACAAGCCCCCCTCGGTGTGCTATAATAATGCGCGTGCTCAAAAAGCACAATCCTTGCGGCGCAAGCCGCCATCAGACCAGAAGGAGGAAATTACATGACTAAATACGAAATCATGTACATCATTCGCCCAACCGTTGAAGAAGCGGCTCGTAAGACACTCATTGAGAACTTACATAGCATCTTCCCTGCGCACCAATCAACCGTTGTTAAAGTCAACGAATGGGGTACACGTGAATTAGCGTATGAAATCGATCATCACACCAAAGGCTACTATGTTGTTTTAGAAGTTGAAGCAACCCAAGAAGCGCGTGCTGAATTTGATCGTATCATCCGTTTAAATGAAGATGTCATTCGTTATCTCATCATTAAAGACGTACGTTAATTAAGGAGTGCTTCTATGTTAAACCGTGTCGTACTTGTCGGGCGTTTAACGCACGACCCAGAACTAAAACGGACGCAATCGGATATTCCTGTGGTGAATTTTCAAGTGGCTGTGAATCGCCCTTACTCACGCTCAGAAGCCGATCAACAAACCGATTTTATTCGTGTGGTCGCCTGGCGCAGACAAGCAGAAACCTTAGCGCAATACGTTCGCAAAGGCGCTCTGATTGGCATCGATGGTCGTCTTCAAAGCAACAGTTTTGAAGATCAAACCGGACAACGTCGCACCACCATTGAAGTCCTTGCGGATTCCATTCAATTTTTAGAACCTAAAAACCAAGATAGCCCTTCAGGAGGGTATGACGCACCACGTCAAAATCAAAGTTCATCGAGTCGCTATACGAATGAGTCGAATGACTATCAAAACAATCGATACAATCGTTCGAATCAAAACACACAAGCGCCGCCCCTCGACATCGAGGACGATGACTTACCATTCTAATTAAAGGAGAGA
>SKKW01000074.1:0-2946 GCA_007123535.1 Candidatus Izemoplasma sp.
GCAGGATTGCCTATGAGGTAAAGACTTTCAACGTGTTGACACGTCTCTAAAAAGACTTTATGGGCATGGTCAGAGTCACTTGATAGGGCCACAAACGCGAGATCTTTATGCTGATTGGCCGAGGCCGCTAAACGGTTTAAAAACGTTTGGGCTTCTGGGGTGAAATCATACGGATAAAAGGCTAAGATGACCGCATCATGCGTGCTAATGAGGGCATCTAAGGCGCGTTCATGCACACTGTGTTGATGACGCATCGGGGCGGTAAATCTTGGCACTTGGGTATGAATTTTGATGCCGCTCACGTAATAATCGTATCGATCAATCATGATAGCCTCCTCGTTACTTTAAGGGCTTAAGGCCCCAAATTTCTTTGGCGTACTGTGTGATGGTCCGGTCGCTTGAGAAGAAGCCACTTTGGGCAATGTTGGTGAGTGCCATCGACCACCAACGTGTTTCATCACGGTATGCTGTATTGGCGTCTTCGTGGGCACGCTGGTACGCTTCTAAATCTTTTAAGACAAAGTATTGATCGTGATAAAGCAATTTATCTTGAATTTCTTTAAACTCATCGCGGGCCACATGGCCAAAGAAGCCATTGGTTAACTGATCGATGACGGTACGGATTTCTGGGTTGCTATCATAGATGTCTTTAGGGTTGTAGCCGCCTTTGGCGTACTGTTCGTTGACTTCTTGAGCGTCCATGCCGAAGATCACAATGTTGTCTTCACCGACGAGTTCAGCAATTTCAACGTTCGCCCCATCCATCGTCCCGATGGTGATGGCGCCGTTCATCATGAATTTCATGTTACCCGTGCCTGAAGCTTCTTTAGACGCAGTTGAGATTTGTTCAGAGAGGTCACACGCCGGAATGATTTGTTCGGCGTAGGTGACGTTATAGTTTTCGACAAAGACCACTTTTAATAGATCACGGGTGTCTGGGTCTTGATTGACTTTGTGGGCAATGGTGTTGATAAGTTTAATGATTTTTTTGGCGTAGTAATAGCCTGAAGCGGCTTTGGCACCAAAAATAAAGGTATGGGGCACATAGGTGTCTTTAAATTTTAAGTCCGTTTTTAAACGGTTATACACCATCATGATATGAAGTGCGTTCATCAATTGGCGTTTGTATGCATGGAGACGTTTGATCTGCACATCAAAGATGCTGTCAGGGTCGATGGTGAGGTCTTGTTCGGCTTTAATGCGGGCCGCAAGCACTTCTTTTTTCGCCCGTTTGATGGCTTTAAGTTCTTGTTGAATGTTAACGTCATCTTTATGGTCGAGTAAGGCTTTTAAGTCGGCCACATCGAAAGCGTCTTTGCCAGTCACCGATTGGATGAGCGCGGTGAGTTCAGGATTGATGTGCTCTAACCAGCGGCGATGGGTGATGCCGTTGGTTTTGTTGTTGAATTTTTTCGGATAAAAGGCATTGAATTCTTTCATTTCAATCGTTTTGAGCAGTTGTGTGTGTAACGCCGCAACGCCGTTGACGCTGAAAGAACCCACAATCGCTAAATGGGCCATGCGTACTTCTTGTCCTGAAATAATCGCAAGTTTGTGCACTAAAGCATCGTCGTCGTTAAAGAAACTTCTCAGTTCACTGACGTAACGACGGTTGATTTCCTCGATGATTTGATAGATCCGTGGCAACACGGGCTGAATGATGCTGGTGGGCCATTTTTCTAGCGCTTCAGCCAGTAAGGTATGGTTCGTGTAGGCACAGGCTTTGGTCACAATCGCCCAGGCCTCGTCCCAGCCATACTCATACACATCCATCAAGTTTCGCATCATTTCAGGAATGACAAGCGAAGGATGGGTGTCGTTGATTTGGATGACGTTTAACGCCGCAAAATTATCTAACGTTTTATGGGTTTCTAAGTGTTTTTTAAGTAAGCTTTGGACGCCGGCCGCACTGAAAAAGTACTGTTGCTTAATGCGCAGAACTTTCCCTTCATAGGTGGTGTCATCAGGGTATAAGAAGCCTGAGATACGACGAATCTCTTGGTCGTATTCAAACGCATGTTTATGCGCAGGGTAGACTTTCGTTGGCTCAGCGTTCCAAAGACGCAGATGATTGATGAGACCATTTTTATCGCCCACTATAGGCACATCATAAGGTACCGCTTGGATGATTTCATTGGGACGGTACACAAAGCCTCCGTTTTGATACTCAACATAGCCTCCATACGCAATGTCGAGCGCATCTTCTTCCACGCGGACTTCCCAAACGTATTGATCTTTTAGCCAATCGTCGGGCTTTTCGACTTGATAGCCGTTTTGAATTTCTTGTTCAAAAAGCCCATAACGGTAACGGATGCCGTTGCCGTGACCGGCGTAGTTGAGTGAGGCAATGGAATCTAAGAAACAGGCGGCTAGTCGGCCTAACCCACCGTTGCCAAGACCCGCATCGCTTTCATAATGCTCAAGTTCATCGAGCGAGAGTTTGAGTGAGCTTAACGCGTCTTCTACAAGCGGACGTAGCCCTAAGTTGTTAATGTTATTGGTAATGAGTCGCCCCATCAAAAATTCCATGGAGAAATAATGGACTTGTTTCGGTTGTTCTTTTTGGTAGGTTGCTTTGGTTTGACGCCATTGTTCGCTGATCGCTGAAAAGATCAGTTCGCCTAGCACATGATAACGTTGACGGGTCGTTGAGTCTTTAAAGGGGACCACGTAACGTTCTTCAAGACGTGCTTTGTACGCTTTTGCGAAGGCGGTGGCGCTTTTTAAGTGCGGTTGCATAAAATCACTCCTTCGGGGCTCATTATACTAAAGTTTGACTTAAAAAGGGGTGTCTTGTGGACTGTAACCGTTCTCATGTACCCCTTGGATGGTCAGCTGGTAAAGTTCAATCATTTTATTGGCTTGTTTGAGTAATCCAAAGTCTTCACTCATGCCTTTTAAAGCCACTTTTCTAAAGACTTCGGGTTGGGTGGTGTAAAGGTCGTA
>SKKW01000082.1:0-2933 GCA_007123535.1 Candidatus Izemoplasma sp.
ATCCCACTCTTTTCAAGCCTTATTGCCTTTGCGGTCGCATCTCTTATTGGGGCACCGATTGCTGGGTTTATGCAAGCGGTGGGACGCTTCATTGAAGAAGCGACGACGCTTCAACCTTTCTTCATGGGCATCGTCATTGCGGTCATTATGGGCATGGCCCTTACTGCGCCTATTTCCTCTGCGGCCATTGCGATTTCCATTGGGCTTTCAGGGTTAGCAGGTGGCGCAGCCTTAGTGGGTGGCGCCACACAAATGATTGGCTTTGCGGTCATGAGCCGTAAAGACAATTCGCTTGGGGCTGTGTTATCGATTGCTTTTGGCACCAGCATGTTACAGTTTAAAAATGTCTTACGAAAACCAATCGTATGGCTGCCCCCGATCATCGTTTCAGCAGTTCTTGGACCACTCTCGACCATCGTATTCCGCGCAGAAACATCGCCGATTGGCGCAGGGATGGGGACCAGTGCTTTAGTAGGCCAAATCAGCACACTTGATGTGATGGGGTATGATTTTAGTACGTATCTCACGATTGGTCTCCTTCATTTTGCGTTGCCGATTGCGCTTGTCTTTGGTCTTGATATCCTCTTTAGAGCGAAAGGTTGGATTGGCCAAGGGGATTTTGATTTAACGACGGAATAAAAAGGCTTTCATTATAACCATCACCTCTAAAATAACCTTTTAATGGTTTGTTTTAGAGGTTTTTTATTAGCGCAAAAAACTCTCTAAAAACGAACAATGCGTAACCGTTTACACGCCATTTTTTTTCTTCTATAATGAAACAAAAAAAGGAGGTACAAGATGGGAAGACTTGACGGAAAAGTTGCTTTGATTACCGGTGGCGCTCGTGGTATGGGTGCAGAACATGCTCGTTTATTTATTAAAGAAGGGGCGAAAGTCATTATTACCGATGTTTTAGAAGCTGAGGGTCAAAAAACAGCCAAAGAACTCGGTGAACATTGTGTGTTCTTTAAACATGATGTAACAAGCGCAAAAGAGTGGGAAAACGTTATTGCGGAAGGTGAAAAAGCCTTTGGACCGATAGGCGTACTCGTGAACAACGCGGGCATTGTCATTCAAAAACCACTCGATCATTTGACTGAAGAAGATTTTACTAAACTCAACGACATTAACACGAAAGGCGTATTCTTAGGTATGAAATTAATCTTACCTTCAATGCGCAAAGCAAAACACGGCTCGATTGTCAACATCTCTTCCATTTCTGGCATGGTGGGTCAGCCTGCGACGCTTGCTTATAACGCGTCTAAGTTTGCGGTTCGCGGTATGACGAAATCCGCTGCCACGGAACTGGGTCCTGAAGGCATTCGCGTAAACTCCATTCATCCAGGCATCATTGACACACCTATGACACAAGATCCAGCCTTACAAGATGTCTTAGAACAAATGTTACAAACCATCCCATTGCGCCGTAAAGCGCAACCGATTGAAGTATCTTATTTAGCCCTTTATTTAGCCAGCGATGAATCCAGTTATTCAACGGGTTCAGAGTTCATCGTTGACGGCGGATTAATCGCAGGTTAAGATGGCTAGATTACAAGGGAAAGTGGCGGTTGTCACAGGCGCAGCCTTAGGAATGGGCTTCGCGATTTCACAACGTTTCGCTGAAGAAGGCGCTAAAGTGATTATGGGCGACATTAATGAAGAAAAACTACACGAGGCGGTTAAAAAGATTCAAGACGCCGGTGGCGATGTGACAGGCCTTGTGGCGAACGTCACAAAACAAGTCGATGTAGACAAGATGTTAGAAGCGGCCGTGAAACACTATGGAAAGCTTGATGTTTTAGTCAACAACGCAGGCATCATGGATAACTTTAAAACCGCAGAATCACTCGACGATAAACTTTATGACCTCGTCATGGATGTCAATGTACGTGGTCCGATGATGCTCATTCGCGGTGCCATTCCACTGATGAAAAAAGCAGGCAAAGGCGCGATATTAAACATTGCGTCCGTCGCTGGACTCAACGGTTCACGTGGAGGATACATCTACACCGCAAGTAAGCATGCGTTGGTCGGGATGACCAAAAACATTGGGTATGTCTATGCAACAGAAGGCATTCGCTGTAACGCGATTGCACCAGGTGGCGTAGCGACTTCGATTGGTGAAAGTGAAACCATGAAATCTCCCGATGAGTTTGGCATGGGGCGCGCAGGCTTAGGTTTTGGCCTTAATCCACGCTACGGTGAAGCGGTAGAGATTGCCAACGCAGCGGTATTCCTCTGTTCTGATGAAGCCAGTTTCGTCAGTGGCGATGTCCTCGTCGTTGATGGTGGCTGGACTGCTTATTAATACTTAAAAAGCGCTTAAATAAGCGCTTTTTTCTTGCGTTCTTCATCCCTGGACAACGCACCTATGCTATACTCAACCTAAGGAGTTGAGACCATGAAAAGTATTAAAACCGAAGGTAAAACAGGCCGAGAACTGTATCCTTTATTGACCTCAAGTGTGATTCCTAGGCCGATTGCTTGGGTGAGTACCTTAGCTGAGGAAGGGCATATAAACCTAGCCCCGTTTAGTTATTTTAACTTAGTGTCCTCAAGACCCCCGATGCTCATGGTTTCCGTAGGCGCAAGGGAAGGTATCCCCAAAGATACGGCCGTCAATATTTTAAGAGAGAAGAACTTTGTCGTTCATCTTGTTTCAGAACCATGGCTAGAAGCGATGAACCAAACCGCTGCGGATGTTGAAGCTAGTGTCAGTGAAGTTGAGATGACAGGGCTCACACCGGTTGAAAGCACCCTGATTCAAACACCCGGCATCAAAGAAGCTCGTGTGCGACTCGAATGTGAGTATGATCAACACATTGACTATCCTCACAGCACCATCATTTTTGGTCATATCAAAATGATTCATATCGACGACGATGTCTTAGATGGCCATCTCGTCGATCCTGAAAAGCTAGCGCCGATTGGAC
>SKKW01000063.1:0-2933 GCA_007123535.1 Candidatus Izemoplasma sp.
ATACCCCCTTTAAATCATTAAAGCATTAAAACTTAATTTTCGCTTACATCAAGCGTTTTTTTTGTGTCAGTAGTGTGATAATATGTCATTTATCGTATAATTTAACAAAAGTAGGTGCGACCATGAACCAACACGAAGAAGTTCTTAACATTGAGAAACAACAGTTTTTACACCAAACCAACCTTGTCTATTACGGCACCGTCGGTATGGCTCTTTTTCTTATACCTTACATGGCCGTCATCGGCAATCTTTTTGTTGTTTTACTCAATGTTTTAGGCCTCCTTGTTGCGGTCACAGCAGTTGTACTGAATCGAAAAGGACAGTATTTGCTTGCATCATTATTGTTTTTGATGATCATCACATTTAACAGCTCTGCGCACGCGGTTGTGTTCGGGTTGAGCGCAGGGTTTGGTTATTACTTTCTTAATCAAGCCGGTCTTATTATCTACACCAATTGGCGTAAATCTTGGAAGCTCATCGGTGTGGCGATTCAGTTTATGGCCTTGGTTGGCGTGTTTGTTTTTTACCAAGTGCAGGGGCCTTTGATTGAGTTATCGCTTGGTCATTTAATTTTTTTACACGCATTAAATGGGGCTCTAAATATTATTGGCGTTGCGAACTCTGCGAATTATTTCTTACGTATTGCAGGGCGAGCCAATCAAACTCTAGCCACTTTAGCGTACACGGATTATTTGACAGGATTACCTAATAGGACCGCCTTAGAAGGGCTTTTAAACGATGCGTTTGATAAGCAAAACATAAAAGCTAAAGGAATCGGCATCATGATGATTGATGTCGATCATTTCAAGCTCATTAACGATGAATACGGGCACGTTTTTGGAGATAAAGTGTTAAAGCATGTTGCCGATACGTTAAAAGCGCATCCTAGCTTTGAACAGATCATCGCGCGTTATGGTGGTGAAGAGTTCATTGTGATTACGTTTTGTGATACACCGCAGTGTGTTTATGACAAAGCCGAAGCCACACGAAAACGCATTGAAGCGTCGAAAATTCACATCACAGATATTGACATTGAGGTCACGGTAAGTATTGGCACAGTCTTTAAACCCATTGGATACAGCATTGATCAACTCGCGCTGTTAGATCTTGCGGATGCTTGTTTGTATCAAGCAAAGCGTTCTGGACGTAACAACGTTATTTCCAAAATTTTATAGCATTAAAAAAACAAGTCTCCTTCGTATCGGGAGACTTGTTTTAATAATAAAGTAGACAGCCATGGCTGTCTACTCACAGATTAACTACTTGAAAGATTTTCAGCGTGCTTCTTAGCTTCTTTTTCGTTAGAAAAGTATTTAATGACTTTTTTTGACTCACGCTTACGTACGCCCCACTCGTTAAAATGAGGGCTTTTTGTGTTCTTATTTTGTTCGACAACATAATCCCCAATAATTTGGGCAGCTGCTTGACCTTTATCGAATGTGGGTTCACTCGCAGCTTTAGAAGGTGTTTCTTTTTGTCCTTTATCGAACGAGTCTGCTTGAGGTGTTTCTTTTTTAGATTCCTCAGCTAAGCCTTTTTCGAAGCTTTCCTTCTCTACCTCGGGTTTTGGTTCTTCCGCTTGACCTTGGTCGTATGTCGTTTGTTTTGGAGTGTCTTGATCAACCGATTTTGAAACATCTGAAGCTTTTTTGCGCTTAAATAACTTGTCTAAAAATCCCATATCTTCACTCTCCTTTAAATGCATTATAACCTAATAAAGCCATAAATTCAAAGAATATTCGTTTTTTTAAGTTAAATTTTGGTTAATTATTTTAGTTTGTATAATAAACTAAATTAGATAATGGCTTTATGAGTGTTTATTCCAATGTTTGTGTGAGAAAAGGCGTGGTGATGGGAAATTCTTTTAAAAACAATCAATTGATCATGTTTTTTTATGCTTTTAATCGAATGAATGATAAATCACCCAATAAATGCGAATCATTTGCATTTCTATATTTTTTTGTTAAACTATACTTACCTATACATCGAGGTGATTTTTATGAAAAAATTATGGGTGATTTTGTCACTTTTTATTTTTGGTTTTTCTTTAAGTGCCTGCACTTTTTTAGCCGATGAGCGAGATAAACCAATCGTTATTGCAACGCTTTTCCCACAATATGATATTGCTAGAACCTTAGCGGATGATTTAGCGGATGTTAGATTGATTCTTCCTCCTGGTGTGGATGCACATACGTTTGAGCCAACCCCGCGGATGATCAGTGACATGTTAGGCGCAGACCTGATTTTACAAACAAGTGACCGCATGGAGCCTTGGGTCAATCGTTTATTAAGTCACCAAAGTCAATCACTGCCCATTGTACGTCTATCAGACCATGTGAACCGAGTGTATGGTGATCCACACGATTATCAAGAAGGAGATACCATCATAACCTTTGAACTTTTAGATGTTGAAATGCATAATGCGATGACCGCTTGGTTCCATGTTGATCATTGGCACGGGAGTCTGCCTACCATCCCATTGAGTGAAACCGTTGAAATTGGTGCCTTTGTTGCGAACGCTCGGGGCCAAGCCATACCCATTACCAATGACGCTTATCGTCTTGAAGCTCGTTTGGGTGATTTTATGCCTTCAGACATCATTTCTTTTGAACGTGTGAACGATACCATCGTTTTTGAAGGGTTACGCAATGGCTTAACGCAAGTGATTTTTGAACTATACCTTCAAGATGAACTGATTTTTGAAACCCCACCGATTAATGTTCAAGTGAGCGATGAAGTTGAGCGGGTCATTCCAGACGCACCCACCCCTGAAGAAGACACACAAGATGGTGATTATGACCCTCATATTTGGACCGATCCATTAAATGTGATTCTCATGACACAAATCATCGAAGAGGAACTCATTACGTTATTGCCAGATCATGAAAATGAAATCCGAACCCGTAGTGAAGCCTATATCCAAGAATTAGAAC
>SKKW01000070.1:0-2917 GCA_007123535.1 Candidatus Izemoplasma sp.
GGGGGTCGCTTGTGATTCAGTATCTGAATAAATGGCGGCGTTACCTGAAATATTTAAGTCAGTTTCAGAAACGACTCGACCTCGGACATTAAATGTTCCGTTCATTGTGCGCTCTGGCGTAGAACCATCCTCGTTAGCCAAAAAATAAATTGTGCCCCAAACGGTAGCGTGGCCATTAACACGAGCATCACCTCGTACCATCAAGATTACGGGGTTGGTTGGTGTACCTATTACGGAGCCTGCATTTAGTCGTAAATCTCCATCGACAAAAAATTGAGTTTGTCCGGCTGGAATGGTACTTGTTCCACCTTGCCCTTGTGTGGGTGCAATTTCTGTAGCTATGCTTTTAAATTCATCCCTTGAAACATTTCCACCTACAAATTGCTCAAAACATTGATCGTTTGAAATAGGATCATCCCCTTGGGCGACTTTACCTTGAAAACGAGAACTTCCTTGAGAAAACGTTGCTGTGGACGATAAATTTACAAGAGTGCCGTCGTATGAAACGTTTTCATTGCCTTGCTGATTACCTGTTGTCGGAATAGCTGAACATCCAGTACCGGTACAAAATCCTATGTCTGATGCGTTACTGGGCATTTGTAAATCACCATTACACATAGCTAAAGGTTCGTTACCACCACCCGGAGTACCCCTTGTTGAGGGGGTTGAGTGATTCCAAGCTGTTGAAAGGTCTATTTGAGAGCTTAAAACACGCGTGGATGTTCCATCTCTAGAGAAGCCTCTAACCCATATTTCTGATGTGGTGATAATAGCGTGTGGTGAGGAGCGACAGACTTGAGACTGTGTTGCTTGATCAAAATCTATTTCTCCTCCAGCAGGACCATTAAAGTTGAGGAGAAATTGAAGCGCAGTTGTCGATGTTCCTAGCTGTGTATTCCAGTTAGTCGGATCACACAGTCTGTCAACAAAGTCTTCTTCATAGATCAGCGTAGAGGCCATGTGTGCCATGTAAAAGTCAATCCCCGCTTGTGCTGCTTGCAGGGCTTCGCGATTATTTTGGTCATTAATGGTCATGTTGGTTTCCATGCGTGTACTGCTAAGCATGCCAATCGAACCTATAGTCATAGCAAGCATGATCAAGACTGTAATCAGTAACGTGACTGCCCCATTTTGTCTTTTCAGCAATAGCTGCTTTACTTCATAATTCATGGGAACCTCTATTGTTAATATTTAACATTTGGCAAATATTTCTATAGTGTCGTTTATGGGGGAGGAATAACTCGATCATTACGTACTTTTACAGCATCACTTATTCTAAAATCTTGTACACCACCAGGAAGTGCTACTGTTCCTGTCACTGTTATATCTAAAAATACTACTTCAACGCGATTCTCTGCTGTACTAGGGCATCGGCCTAATTCAGTTGTAGTATCTATGCTGCTTCCTGCTGCTCGATCTAAGTCTAAGCATAATGAACGTACTATGGTTTGACCCCCAATAGTTTCATGGTCTGCACGAAACTCTAAAGTATCTATTGTAATACCGCGATCGTCAGCAGTATGTAAGTCAAACCATTTGTCTTCAGTTGATGATTCACAAATGTCTACTAGAGAAGAGGTGTCAGTAAAATCAAGGTTGTCGCTAGCGTCAAACCACATCTGTAAATTGCCTTCATGTAACCTAAACCCACTTGTGTGGACTTGATCCGCAGTCGTATCCGCAATAGGTGAAGAGGTTGCGGCTAGATATAGAACACAGCTTGCACTGTTTAAGGTAGAGCCAACTACTGTGTAGTCAGGGAATAAGAAAACACTTGAATGCAAAGCGTCCGGTGTTGCACGTCTGATATCTTGGGTCATGACCTGCATTATTGAACGTAAATCACTATTTAGAGCGGTTGTTGATAAAATATAACTGTTGCTTCTAATGGCTAATGACCAAGAAAGTATGATGCCTCCCATGATGATGGTTCCAATTAGAAGACCTACCATTAACTCAACTAGCGTAAAGCCACTCTCACTGGAAGTATAATTTTTTATTCGCTTGGGTTTGCGCATTGCCCAATACCTCCAAGTAAAGGTTCATTTTCCGAACAAGTATTCACTCGACCAATAATGTTGACACTAACACGTGTTGTTCTGTCTCTTGGCGATGTTAATAAATATTGAACTTGGGTTATGGTTGGTGAGTTGCTAAGCAGTCCCCTTGAGGGTTCAAAGAAAATTTCTGCAGCCGAGTTTGAAGATGGTATTTCAAAGGTAATATTAGGAAACTGTGATGATTGAATTGACCCTAACATTCTTTCTGTGGATCCGGGTAGTGGAACACCGACGGAGCATGAACCTGTTGGAAATATTATCTGGTCGCTATCGATTGTTTCTTGAATAAAGCAATCACACGTTTCTGATAACCAGTCATCAGAAATGCCAAGACACCATTCATCATCCTCGTTGATGTCAAAAATCAGCTGAATCTCTTGATTTCTTACCAATGCAATAGAGCGAGCTAACTGAATATGTGCTGAGACCGCCTGTGTGGCGTTAATCAAGCGTCTTTTGTCGAGCGTATCAACGAAAGAGGGCGCGGCAATTGTAACTAAGATGACCAGAATGGTTATCGTTATTACAAGCTCAATTAATGTGAAACCTCTGACTTTTCTTCTATGAGAAAACATATTCTGATCACTATAATTGTGTTGTTGGAATTTGACATGTTAATTATAGCTATCGTCTATCCAGATTGTAGCTGAATGAGACGAACGGTTGAATTTTACTGATGAGCGATAGCTCTTTTTGTAATTATGTGTCTAATCTTTAATATGGATTTTATAGTGGGTTGCTTTTATGTGTTAATCTAAGTATTACGTGCTAGATTTATTAATGCTTTGTTCGTGATTGAAACTGGCGAAAACTTAACCTTTTGAGGTTGTATGTGATGTTGAAGGCTATCAGCAAAA
>SKKW01000053.1:0-2880 GCA_007123535.1 Candidatus Izemoplasma sp.
TCCCTTTGCGAGCATCGGAGAAGGCGTTAGTTTACATCACATGTCGACCCATGCACGTCAACGTGAAACCATCTTTCCAGAGTATATTTTTAAGTACCACCCAAGGTTTCAAGAAGAACCAGTTCCAATGTTTTATCAACCTCACGATCCCTACCCGCTTGAAGGTGGGGACATCTTAGTATTAAATGAAGAGACATTGGCCATTGGTATTTCCAAACGAACTGACCCCAGAGCCATTGAACGAATGGCAAAACGTCTGTTTAACTCAAATCAAGGGTTTCAAACCATCTTAGCATTCAATATTCCAAAAATTCGTGCGTTCATGCATTTAGATACCGTCTTTACGCAAGTGGATTATGATAAGTTCACGGTTCATCGAGGTATTTTAGATACACTGACAATTTTTGAGATTACCTACGACGAACAAGGCTTAAAGATTAAGAAAGTCCGCGCAACTTTACAAGACATATTAGAACAACATCTCAAACGCTCAATCACACTCATACATTGTGGTGGCGATGACATTGTTAACAGCGAAAGAGAACAATGGAACGATGGCGCGAACACACTCGCGATTGCTCCAGGAAAAGTCATTGTTTATTCACGGAATCATGAAACCAACGCCCTACTAAAAAAAGCAGGTGTTACCGTTTTAGAAATGCCATCAAGTGAACTGAGTCGTGGTCGTGGTGGCCCAAGATGTATGTCAATGCCGTTGATACGAGAACAACTTAAGGAGAGCAAGTAATGAAAATCAACCGAAAAATCGAACCCATCCTAAAATCCCAAAAATCATATGAGTTAAGCCAACGTCACTTTCTCACATTAAGGGATTTCACACCAAATGAAATCCACGCATTGTTAGACATTGCGTCAATCGTGAGAAATGAAAAGCGACTTGGAGAACCACAAAATCATTATCGTAACCGCCACATCGCATTGCTCTTTCAAAAAGATTCTACGCGAACCCGTTGTGCATTCGAAGTCGCAGCAAGAGACTTAGGGATTGATGTAACCTACATTGGACCAAGTGGGTCACAAATGGGCAAAAAAGAATCGATTAAAGACACCGCTCGCGTTTTAGGGCGTTATTACAGCGGCATTCAGTTTCGCGGACATAGTCATGAAGATGTAGAAATTTTAGCAGAGCATGCCGGTGTCCCTGTATGGAATGGTCTAACAGATCGCTATCATCCTACCCAAGTCCTCGCAGACTTTTTAACCATCCGCGATCAATTTAGAACACTTAAAGATATTCGCTTAGCTTATGTGGGGGATGCACGAAACAATGTCGCAAACTCACTGATGATTGGCGCCGCTAAAATGGGCATGCAGTTTACAGTGGTTGCGCCCAAAGCCTTATGGCCAGACCCGGAACTGATTAAGTACTGTGAAGAAGAAGCGAAGCTCAACGACGCTGTCCTCAATTTTACCGAAGACATGGTCGAAGGTGTGAAAAACCAAGAAGTCATTTATACGGACGTTTGGGTGTCTATGGGTGAACCTGATCATGTTTGGCGTGAACGGATTGCCTTGCTTCATCCATACCAAGTCACCGCCACCGTCATGCGTCGCTGCTCCAAGCGCGCCATATTCTTACATTGTCTGCCAGCCTTTCATGGTCTTGACACCGAAGTTGGGGTTGACATTGCTAAAAAATTTGGTGAAGAGTTCCCAGCTGTCTCAAAAGGTGAGTTAGAAGTTACCAATCAAGTTTTTGAAAGTCGTTGGTCAAAAGTATTTGATCAAGCAGAAAACCGGATGCATACCATCAAAGCCATCTTACTAACTTCTTTGAAAAAAGTTGAAGACATTGGCTGGCAATAAGCACATGCGTTTAGTGATCTCATTAGGCGGTAACGCCCTCGGCCAGGATGTCAACAGTCAAAAACAAGCCTTGAAGTACGTGGCTAACTGCATCGCCGAACTTTCATCTCAAGGACATGAAGTCGTGATTGTTCATGGGAATGGACCACAAGTAGGCATGATTAAAAATGTTTTTACCGCTGCCCAAATTGCCATGCCTTTAGCCGAGTGTGGGGCGATGAGTCAAGGGTATATTGGCTTTCACATCCAAAACGCCTTAAAACAAGTCATGCCTAACCATACAGTGGTAACGCTAGTGAGCCAAATTGAAGTCGCACACGACGATGAAGCGTTTCACATACCCACCAAACCCATTGGTCCTTTCTTTACACCCTCACAATACGAACAAATCAAAGACACAAATTCGAAAACGTTTATCGAAGACAGCGGCCGTGGCTATCGTCAAGTTGTCGCTTCGCCTAAACCGTTGGATTATCTTGAAAGCAATGCATTAAAAACCTTGATCAATCCACAAAGCATCATCATATGCGGCGGCGGTGGGGGCATTCCTGTCATCCGCCAAGGCAACGAGATTACCGGCGTTGAAGCGGTCATCGATAAAGATTTTGCGAGTGCCCTGATCGCTGAAAAAATCAACGCTGATCGACTCATTATCTTAACCGCCGTTGATTACGTCTATCTTAATTACAATCAACCAACACAAAAAGCGCTCAAAACATTAACCCTTAAAGAAGCGCAAGCCACTTTTGAAGCACATGATTTTGCCAAAGGAAGCATGGGCCCAAAACTGGAAGCTGCGATTGCCTTTACGGAAAAGACCGGCAACACAGCCATCATTGGCTCTTTAATGGAGGCAACCAATGTATTTGAAGCTAAAAGTGGGACCGTTATTACATACCAAACCCCTTAACAAAGGGCCGCAGACACAGGATATAATTTCTTAAGAAAAAGACTTGCACAGAGTCTTTTTTTTTGGTATTATGTCAAAGACTCTGCCCGGAGTCAGGCTGTGAAGTGGGAGGTTGTTGACACACGGAAAGGCGTTGTCTTGAA
>SKKW01000021.1:0-2876 GCA_007123535.1 Candidatus Izemoplasma sp.
CATTATTATTGTCTTTTTATTCAGTTTCGTTTGGTATTATAATGAAACCAATCTTACGGGCCTCTTTTTAAGAGGGTCAGAGATGTCAACCTTACCCTTACGTATTGAACAGTTTTTTAATGAGTACACGACCATCTTCCCTGAAGGCTCACCAGGTCGTGAAATGATGCAGTCCGCGCGTTTAGCGGGGAATATTTTAGCTATTTTGCCGTTGTTGATTTTGTATTTCTTCACCCAACGTCATTTCGTTGAAAGCATCGACAAAACCGGCATTACAGGAGAGTGATTCCATGAAAAAAACAAGCTTAATGACCCTCACCTTTATCCTACTTTTTGTCCTTGCGGCGTGTGGGAATACCCCAAGCCCCCTAGATCCAAGAGCGCTTGTACCTGAAGAATGTCAACACATAGATAACATCAACGATTGGCAACCGGTGTGGTGCGATGACTTTGAAGTTGATGGCGCGCCTGATCCGACCCGTTGGGGGTTTGATTTGGGAGGCGGCGGTTGGGGGAACCGTGAACTTCAGTACTATACGGATTCTTTAGATAATGCGTTTATCGAAGATGGCGTGTTAACCATTCGTGCCCTTCGCGAAGACCATCAAGGCTATGAATTTACCAGTGCTCGTTTAGTCACCCGTCAACGTGGCGATTGGCTTTATGGACGCGTTCAAGTGAAAGCACGCGTCCCTGAGGGCCGTGGTACGTGGCCAGCGATTTGGATGTTGCCCACCGATGTGCTGTATGGTATCTGGCCAAACAGTGGTGAAATTGATATCATGGAACATGTAGGTTATGATCCGAATGTGATTCATGGTACCATTCACACCGCCGCTTTTAACCATATGATCAACACACAACTTGGTTTTAGCACAGACATTCCCACGGCGACCAGTGAGTTTCACTTGTATGAAATGATCTGGGAACCAGGGCGGATTGAATTGTTTATCGACGGTGAACGATTTGCCTTTTTTGGCTTTAATCCAGAACTCAATATTAACAATGAAAACTATCAAGCGTGGCCCTTTGACCAACGTTTTCACCTCATCTTAAATCTGGCGATTGGCGGTGATTGGGGCGGCGTGCGCGGGGTTGACCGAGAGGCTTTCCCCAATCAAATGGAAATTGAGTTTGTCCGTGTCTTCCAACGCGACAAAGCCGGCATGGACCAAAGCCCACCAGAACAAGTGACACAACTCACTGAACGGCTTTCTAGCCCGACGCATACGCGGCTCCATTGGGCTCACGCCATTGACGACGTGATGGTCAGTCATTATGAAATTTTTGTGGATGGTGAGTATTACGATCAAACGTCCTTAAACGCTAAAAATATTCGTGGCTTAACCCCGAACACGCGCCATGTGATCGAAGTCGTCGCTGTCGACTTTGCAGGCAACCGCTCTGAACCACGCGCGATTGCGATCAACACCCCTTCGATGCGAACGTTTAGTGGTCAAATTGAAGCAACATCTTTTGACACGCGTCGTGGCGTTACCATCGAAGAGAGTCAAGAGGGTACGTTTGCGAATCACGTCAATTTTACTGACAATACTGATTTTATTACATTTGATTTGCATGTTGCAGAAGCTGGCACCTACCGTGTGCACTACCGCATCGCAAGTGAAACTGGTGGCGACATTCGTTTATTTAGAGGCAGTGTCAGAACGGATACCACCACCTTTGAAACTACGGGTGGTGCGTCGGTTTGGCAAACCATTTCAACGGACACATTCACACTCCCTGAAGGCGTCTTTACCTTCCGTATTGTCGCACCACGCGGCAGTTTAAATCTTCACTATCTAGACATTGAAAAGGTGGAATGAGCCATGGTTACAATCAAAGACATTTCCAAAAAATCGGGCTACAGTGTGGCGACGGTCTCAAAAGCACTCAATCGTTACCCTGATATTCCTAAAGAAACCCGCGAAGAAGTGCTTCGTGTGTGTCAAGAAATGGGCTACATTCCCAATCTTTCCGCACGCTCTTTAAAGACGTTACGTTCGAACACGATCGGCATCATTTTTGAAGAAGTCACCAATCAAGGACTGCAACACCCTTTGTTTGCTAAAGTCTTAGAGAGTTTTAAGAGTTTTGTTGAAGCGAGAGGCTATGACATCATGTTTTTAGCGAAACAAATGGGTCAACAAGATGGCTCTTACTTACAACACGCCAAACGGAAACAAATCGATGGGATTTTTGTCCTATGTGAAGATTTTAACAGTCCCGCGATGATGGAACTTTACGCCTCTGATATGCCGATTGTGGTGTTGGATTTTTATGTCAAAAATGCGATCACCGTGACCTCAAACAATGATGATGCGATGTTTCAAGGGGTGCAATACTTAAAAAGTTTAGGCCATGAACGAATCGCCCATATTTTTGGGGATCCTAGTGGCTACATTGGTGGGGTCCGTAAGCTTGCGTTTGAACAATCACTTGAACGCTTAGGCTTACCATTAGAAGATCAGTATCTTGTCTCAGGTGAATACTTCTCAAAAGAAGAAGGTTACCGGGCGATGAAAAAACTTTTGCATTTAGACAAACCCCCAAGCGCCGTTTTTGCAGCCTCAGATTTACTTGCGATTGGCGCCATTCAAGCCATTCGTGAAACAGGAAAAAAAGTCCCTGATGACTTTTCGATTGTCGGCTTTGACGGCATCGATTTAGGTCAGTTGATTACACCAAGACTAACCACCATCCGTCAGGATGCCCGAAAAATGGGCGAGATGGCTGGCCGAAAAGTCTTACAACTCATCGATCAAAAAGATCAAAGTCAACTCGGTGAAACCATTACCGTTGATACCGTTTTGATCACAGGTGAAAGCACGAAAGTCTATAGTTAAGGAAGATGCTAGATGAAATTACTCAAACAC
>SKKW01000100.1:0-2872 GCA_007123535.1 Candidatus Izemoplasma sp.
CAGTATGGTGGCCCTGCAGATGTCTTGAAAGATGACACTGAACAGTATGGTGTACTGTTAGATGTTCACGATGAAGGACAAATGATTAAAGGGTTGATGCAAATCTTTAAGCACTTTGACTTTTATCAAAAACAAGGCCTCCATCGCGTCAAATCAACCTACACTTGGATGGCAACAGCAAAACGATACATTGAAGCCATTCAAAGTACCTTGACACAACCAAGGCCGGTTACCCTTAATGCTGATGATTATTTTAAATCACCCAGTGAACTCTTGTCTTTTAATGTGAAACCGATCGAACAGTATTATCTTAAATAAGGAGGATGTAAGTTATGTCGGATCAACAAAAAGTTCCTATTGAAGTCAAAGCAGAAGCGGTCAATGAGGTTCTACCTACTGAAGAAGCCGAATCTGCACCAAGGAGAAAACTTGGTAAAAAAGCGCAAGACCGTCTTTGGTTTTGGTTGTTTTTAGCCCCTGCCCTCATACCCTTTCTTGTGATGGTTATCTTACCATTCTTTATGGGTATCTATTATTCGTTTACGAACTGGACCGGTGGCCTTAATGAAACTGAATGGGTGGGGCTTGCGAATTTTAGAGCCTTAACCACCGATTTCCGTTTCATTTATTCCTTTGCTCGGACAGCGATTTACGCTGTAGGGAATGTCATTTTAATTAATGTAGTTGCCTTCTCACTCGCCTTACTCGTGACGCGTAAACTAAAGTTACAAAACATCTATCGTGCAGGGTTCTTTATCCCCAACCTTATTGGTGGCCTCATCATTGGTTATCTTTGGAACTTTATCTATACCCTCGTCTTAACACAAGGGTTAGGGTTATTCCAAACCTCACCACTTGTTAATGAGAACGCCATGTTTGCCCTTTTGATTGCCGTCACGTGGCAGTATGCAGGGTACATTATGATGATTTACATTGCGGCCTTGCAAAATGTGCCTGAAGATTTAATTGAAGCCTCTCAAATCGATGGTGCAAATGCCTTACAACGTTTAAGAAACATCACGTTCCCACTGATTGCTCAAGCCTTCACGGTGTCATTATTCTTAACGCTTGTTACAGCCTTTAAGCAGTTTGATACCGTCTTTAGTTTAACCGGTGGAGGACCTTCGTTATCTTCCCCAGGCTGGTTAGAAACGGTTGCTCAGATGGAAACCTCTAGAACGGTCGAGTTTACGCGCTTGGTCACAGTCAACATTTATAGTTGGGGTTTCTCGCGTGGTAACTTTGCTGAAGCCCAAGCGCAAGCTGTGGCATTCTTCTTCATCTTGGCCATCTTCTCAATTGGACAAGTATACTTTAATAAGAAGCGGGAGGTTGAACTTTAATGAAAGCTCTACAACTCAAAGTCAACAAGTTCCGTCAATTCTTTGTTTCGTTAACGAGAGCTGAAACTTGGAAAAACTTACCCAAAAACACCGTGAAATGGTTTAAGACACTGTCCCCACTGGAAGTCGTCGCCTTTGTTTTATTAGTGCTGTTTATTTTCCCATTTTATATCGTTGTGCTCAATGCAGCCAAAACAAACACCGCCATCATTGATTCACCGATGGCCCTGCCTGAGAGCTGGGGTTTATTCTTTACAAACGTTGAACGTATTTTAGCGAATGATCGTTTAGCGTATGTAAATTCGTTAATCAACTCAATCATCATAACCACACTTTCATTAATTCTGATTGGTGTATCATCCGCCATGGCAGCGTGGGTGCTCGTCCGCACAAAAACGCGTTTATCCATGTCTATTTTCTTATTCATTATTTCAGGATTAGTCATTCCTTTCCAAATCGTTATGTTACCGCTCGTGTCATTGATTAGAATCTTAGAAACTGTTACGTTCCTCCCGTGGCGTGATACGCATCATGCGGTCATCATCGCTTACATGGGCTTTGGTGCGCCACTCAGTGTCTTCTTGTTCCATGGATTTATTAAATCCATACCTTTAGACATTGAAGAAGCTGCCATTATTGATGGGTGTTCAAGACCGCAAGTGTTCTTCCGAATCGTACTTCCAATACTTAAACCTATTTTTGTTACGTTGTTAGTGTTGAATGGCTTATGGATTTGGAATGACTTCCTTTTACCGCTACTCTTAATTGGCCGCGGTGGAAGTACCCAAACGTTACCACTAGCTGTAGCTAACTTCGCAGGCGGCTTTGTACGTCAATGGGATTTAATTCTAACCGCCCTGGTCATGTCTGCCGTACCTGTTATCATCTTGTTCTTGTTTGCTCAAAAGCATATTATTAAAGGCATGACCTCAGGAGCCGTGAAATAGTGATTCAAAATCTAAAATGTGTGATTTTTGACCTTGACGGCGTCATTACTGAGACATCAAATCAACATTTTGAAGCATGGCAACACATGGCCTCTAAAATTGGTATTTCGCTTGATCCCTCGTTTGAAGAACAACTAAAAGGCGTATCACGAAAAGAATCGTTAGAAAGAATCTTACGTTATGGAAACATCTCTTTAAGCGAAGAAGAAAAGATACAGTATCAAAAAGAAAAAAATGACCACTATCAACAACTGATTTCAGCCTTTGACCACACTCAGTTATTTGAGGGTGTCACAGACTTGATCGCCCATTTGAAGGAAAAGCAGATCAAAGTAGCGCTTGGCAGTGCCAGTAAAAATGGCCCAAGCCTTATTCAGGCCCTAGGCATTGCAGAATCATTTGATTATGTAGTCGATCCCAGTCAATGTCGATCCAAACCTGAACCCGATATTTTCTTAGCTGCGATGCATCATTTTGGTTTATCTCCTAATGAGTGCTTAGGCATCGAAGACGCGAAAGCAGGTGTGAAAGCCATTAAAGCTGCTGGGATGAAGGCGATTGGAATTGGTTCAGCTGAACAAC
>SKKW01000163.1:0-2838 GCA_007123535.1 Candidatus Izemoplasma sp.
GCCAAAGGCCTTGAAACCATCGAAACATGTTTAATTAAAGACGATGTTAAACACTATCAAGAAACGCTTGAAAAGGCCATGAAGCACCATGACATCGTCATCGCTTCTGGCGGCAGCTCCGTTGGTGAGGAAGACTTTACTTTAGCGGCTTTAAAAGCCATTGACGCACACGTCTTCGTCCACGGCATCAACATCAAACCTGGAAAACCGACCCTATTGGCACACAAAGACCAGGCCCTCTTTTTTGGCTTACCCGGTCAACCAACCAGTGCTTACATGGTCTTACAAACTTTTTTCCCCACCATAGATCAGGCGATTCATCGTATGAACAATTTAAAACAACGTCCCTATATTGAAGCTGAACTCACGCAAAATGTGCCTAATACCGGAGGGCGAACCATGTTGCAATTGGTTTCACTCACAGAAGACTCGCCACCCAAAGCCATCCCCATTCACGCCAAAGCTGGCATGATCACCAGTTTGATGAAGGCCGATGGCTATATCATCTTAGATGCGACGCAAGAGGGCGCCAGCCAACATGAACGCGTCCGCGTGTACCGGTTAGGAGATTAAGATGTCTGTTTATTTGCATAACCTCCCCTTAAACGAAGCTTTATCGCGCCTTTTAACCCATGCGCCTCTAACCTTAAACGAAGAAACCATTCGCGTCGATGACAGCCTTCACCGCGTAAGCAGTCAAAGCGTCATCGCCAAGGTCTCATCACCGAGTTATAACGCCAGTGCGATGGATGGCATCATGGTCAACGCACAAGAGACCGAAGAAGCTACTGAAACTAACCCCGTCACGTTGACGAAAGGGGCTTTTGCGCCCGTGAACACCGGAAACCCTATCGTCAAGCCTTTTAACGCAGTCATTAAAATCGAAGATGTCATTGATTTAACCGAGGATCACGCCACCATCATTGAGGCTGCTTCAGCCTATCAACATGTCCGTCCCATTGGCGAAGACATCGTTGAAAAAACAACGTTGATCCCTAAACACCATGTCATCAGAGCCGTGGACATCGCGGCCTTAAAAGCGGGTGGGGTCACCACGATAAACGTTTATCAAAACCCACGCATCGTCTTTATCCCCACCGGCGATGAAATCATCCGTGAAACGACTGCGTTAGCGGAAGGTAAAATTCTTGATTCAAACTCAGCGTTGATTGAACAGTCTTTTAAGGCAATGCATTTAACGATTGACGTCGATGACGTCTGTCCCGATGATTACGAGACGATGAAAACACGTATTGAGACGGCTACGAAAGCGTATGACTTAGTCTTGATTGGTGCGGGGAGCTCGGCGGGCAGTAAAGATTATGTTAAACGCATCGTTGAAACGCTTGGTGAGGTGTTTGTCCACGGAGTCGCCATTAAACCCGGTAAACCCAGCATCATCGGTAAAATTAATCAAGCGACCATCCTAGGCTTACCAGGCTATCCTGTGTCAACCTACCTTGCGTTTACGTTATTTCTTAAACCACTCATTTATCACGCGTTCAAACAACAACTTCCCACCCTTCCAAGCACCCAAGCCAAATTAACCAAGCGTATTGTCACATCGCTGAACACCCAAGAATACATTCGAGTGAAACTCAACACCCTTCACCAACAAGTCATGGCCACACCACTCGCACGAGGCGCGGGGATGATGATGAGTGTGGTCGAAGCCGATGGGTTATTGATCGTCCCGCAAGATCAAGAAGGTTATGAAGCTAATGACACCGTTCATGTGTCTTTACTCAAACCTCTATCAGCGCTTGAACATCGTTTAACGTTGATTGGCTCACACGACATTCTCATCGATGAACTTCACACGCTGATGCGCGATCAAGGCTACCAACTCTCAAGCACCCACATAGGCAGCTTTGGTGGGGTGATGGCCATCAAACAACAAGAATGTCATTTGGCGCCTGTGCATCTCATCGATGAAGACGGCGCCTACAACCACCATTTAATCACGCAGTATCTCGATCAGGATTACGCGTTGATTAAAGGGGTGGGGCGTATCCAAGGGTTATACACCAAGCCGGGCAACCCTAAAAACATCACGTCACTTGAAGACTTAACGCGCCAAGACGTACGGTTTGTGAACCGTCAACGGGGCAGCGGCACACGGATGTTTTTAGATAACCATTTAAAAACATTGAAGATTACCCCTTCCAAGATTGAAGGGTACGCTCAAGAGTTACCTACCCACACGATGGTGGCCTCAATGGTCGCACGCGGAGGCGCGGATGTGGGGCTTGGCATTGAGAGTGTCGCCCGTATGTTTGATTTACAGTTTCAACCCTTAGGTGTCGAGCATTATGACTTTTTAGTTCATCAAAAGACACTTGACCTCCCCATCGTTAAAGCCTTTATTCAGACCTTACAAAGTGATGCATTCAAACAGCGTCTAACGACGCTTCAAGGCTACACCACACAAGCCATTGGCACCATCATTAAACCATAAAGGATGATCGTGATGAAAGACCGATTCCAACGAGACATCGACTATTTAAGAATCAGTGTGACCGACTTATGTAATCTTCGCTGTTTTTATTGCATGCCTGAAGAAGGCATCGATAAAAAGGCGCATCAAGACATTTTGCGAGATGAAGAAATTCTTGAAGCGGTTAAAGCCGCGGTGAGCTTAGGGCTTAAAAAAGTCCGCATCACAGGCGGCGAACCGCTGGTGAGAAAAGGCATAGAATCCCTGATTGAGAAAATTGCGACGACACCGGGCATCCAAGAGGTGGTGATGACCACCAATGGGCTTTTACTGAAAGGTCGGGTGAAAGCACTAAAAGCCGCAGGCATCTCAAGAGTCAATCTGAGTTTAGACAGTTTAGA
>SKKW01000040.1:0-2834 GCA_007123535.1 Candidatus Izemoplasma sp.
TGATTCCCGCACAAATCGCGGGGGTCAAACAGCGCGTGATCGTCACACCCCCGCAAAAGAACGGTGTCAATCCAACGATCTTAGCCCTTGCTTACTGGCTTGGCATTGATGAGGTGTATCAAGTGGGCGGCGCCCAAGCGATTGCGGCCTTAGCCTATGGGACACAAACGATCCCTAAAGTCGATAAAGTGGTGGGTCCTGGCAACATTTACGTAGCCACCGCCAAAAAACAACTGCTTGGGACGATTGGCATCGACAGTTTTGCTGGGCCTTCGGAAGTCATCATTTTAGCCGACCGTACGACGAAAGCGTCGTATGTGGCCGCAGACATGATCGCGCAAGCCGAACACGACGCCTTAGCCAGTGCGATCACCTTTAGCACTGATGAAAGCTTTTTAGATGAGGTCGAAAAAGAACTCCTAAGGCAAGTGCCTCTAAGAGACCGTCAAAACGTAATCGAAGCGTCACTCAAAGCCTACGGGGCCCTCGTGCATGTCAATGATTTTAAAGAGGCTATTGAATGGGTGAACGTCTTAGCGCCTGAACACTTACAGTTGATGTATGAAGACGCTGAACGGGACGTTGAGCGTATCCGTAATGCGGGGGCGATCTTTATTGGTTCATACACGCCTGAAGCCGTCGGCGATTACATTGGTGGGACCAATCACACCTTACCGACTTCCTCGACCGCACGCTTTGCCTCAGGCTTATCGACCTATGACTTTTGTAAGCAGACCTCAGTCTTAAAATATGACGTCAACGCGTTAGAGCGTGTCATCGATGACATTGATGCGATGGCCAAAGAAGAAGGTCTGGATGGGCACGCCTACAGTGCGACCATCAGAAAGGATGATCCGCTTGATCAAACCTAAACCATCCTTAGAACATTTAGTCCCTTATAAAACACTCGAACGTGAAGCGAAAGTAAAACTCGATGCGAATGAGGGGAAAAACTACCTCTTTAAAGAAGGGGTGGTGTTGCCAGAGCTGCCGCTGCATTTATACCCTGACACACATTCAAAAAGCTTAAAAGAGGCGCTCGCAAGAGTCCATCAAATCAGTAAAGACCAGATCATCTTGGGCCAAGGCTCCTCAGAAGTGATTGAACATGTGATTAAAACGTATGTGGCGCCCGGCGAGGTCATCTTGACGATGGGCCCGACGTTTACGATGTATAAAGTGTATGCAGATTTGCACGGGGCTAAGTATGTCGAACTGCCTTTGTTAGAAGATTACCGTTTTGATGTGGACGCCCTTAAAGAAGCCATGGCCTCACTCAACCCTAAACTGACGATTGTCTGTTCGCCCAACAATCCTACTGGCACCACCTTAGATAAAACAACGCTCTTAAGCATCGTGAAAGCGACAGAATCTTTGGTGTTGATTGATGAAGCTTACATTGAGTTTGCGCGTCATCAACCCTCACTCATCTATGAAGTCTCACACTACCCTAACTTAGTGGTCGCCAGAACCTTCTCTAAAGCGTATGGCCTAGCGGCTTTACGTATTGGCTTTGGCGTGGCTCATAAAGACCTCATCGATCAGCTCAATCTCACCAAAATCCCTTACAACATCAACACCATCAATCAAACGCTTGGGGTGATGGCTTTAAGTCGTCAAGAGCGTGTGAAAAAATATGTGAGCGACGTCATTAGACGCCGTGAAATGCTTAAAGAAGATCTTGTAAGCTTAGGCTTTAAAGTCTACCCTAGCGAAGGAAATTTCCTTTTTGTCAAAAGCCCCATTGAAAACTTAGGCTACACCTTAGCCGATAAAGGCATTTTGATTCGCATCTTTACCCAACTGAAAGATGTCTACCGGATTACGGTGGGCACCGATAAAGAAAACGCGATGCTCATAGAAACCATAAAGGAGGTGCTTGCGCGTGATTATTAATAAAACGCGTCACACCAAAGAAACACAGATTGAACTCAGTCTTTCTAATGACGATTTAAGCGTTGAAATTTCAACCGGGGTTGGCTTCTTTGATCACATGTTGACGCTACTTGCGTTTCATGCGAAGCTTGGCTTAAAAGTGAACGTCAAAGGCGATCTTCACATCGACGATCATCACACCGTCGAAGACACCGGCATTGTTTTAGGCGAAGCGCTGCTTGAGCTCACCCGTGATAAACGCGGCTTAAGACGTTATGGCCATGCGTTTGTGCCCATGGATGAAAGTCTTTCGCAAGTCTATATCGATCTATCCAACCGCCCTTTTTTAGTCTTTAACGCCACCTTCACTCGCGAAGACATCAACGGGTTTGCGAGTGAAAACGTCGAAGAGTTTTTTAGAGCCGTCGCGATGGAAGCGCGCGTGACCTTGCATGCGAAAAACGATTATGGCACCAACGCACACCATCAAATTGAAAGTCTCTTTAAAGCGTTTGGTCAAGCGCTTAAGATGGCGCTCATTAAAGAAGGCGAACAACTGCCTTCAACCAAAGGTGTCTTATGAAACACGTCGTCATCGATTACGATGTGGGCAACTTAGCCAGTTTGAGCGCAGGCTTAACCCGTGCGGGCTTAGAAAGCCTCATCACCTCAGATCATCAAATCATTCAAGACGCACCGTCGTTAATTTTACCCGGTGTAGGCGCGTTTAAAGCGGCGATGGATGCGTTAAATGACAAAGGACTCATCCCCCTGATTGAAGCGCACGTGGCCAAAGGCAAACCGCTTTTAGGCATTTGTTTAGGGATGCAGCTGCTTTATGAAACCTCTTATGAATACGGACAACACATCGGACTTGGGTTTATTAAAGGGGAGATTGTCCCTTTAAAAAAACCGCTTAAAGTCCCTCATATGGGGTGGAACACGCTTAAGTTTCACCA
>SKKW01000121.1:0-10720 GCA_007123535.1 Candidatus Izemoplasma sp.
TGTTTCATAGTTGTGTAACAGCGACTTGTTCGCTTCATCAATCCATCGTTTAAAGACGTCTGAGTGGGTGATGAAATCTTCCCCCATACCTTTTTTCTGAGCGCCTTGCCCAGCAAAGACGAACGTAATCTTTTTTGTGTTTACCATCGTATCAATGCTCCGCCCCACGTTAAACCAGCGCCAAAAGCGACCGTCGCAAACACGTCGCCGCGTTTAATGAGCCCTTTTTTAATGGCTTCATCGATGGCTAAGGGGACACTGGCCGCTGAGGTGTTGCCGTAGTGTTGGATGTTTTTATACATCCGCTCCAGTGGGTACCCTAAGTCTTTCGCTGCTTTGTCGATGATGCGTTGATTAGCTTGATGAGGAATAATACACGCTAAATCATCGAGCGTGTAGGGCGTATCTTCTAACAATTGATGAATCACTTTAGGAATCACGCCCACCGCAAACTTGAATACTTCTCTGCCTTGCATGGTGATGAAGGTTCTAGGATGTTCTGGGGTTTGGAAGTTTTCTTTTAGGGGGTATGCTGGCATTCTTAATAAATACGCTTCATCCCCTTGCGCAAAGGTTAAGACTTTTTCAATGTGGGCATCTTCATCGTAACTGACAATCATCGCACCCGCCGCATCCGCAAACAATACACAGGTGTTGCGATCGGTAAAGTCGGTAATCTTAGTGAGCGTTTCAGCCCCCACCACCAACGCATGTTTGTAGGCGCCAGAGCCGACCATTTTGTCCGCGATGTTTAAAGCATACACAAACCCCGTGCATGCGGCGTTCACATCGAACGCGGTGACTGGGGGTAACTTCAGTCTCGCTTGCAAAAGTTGTGCGACGCCTGGGAAAACATCGTCCGGTGTGACAGTCGCAACAATCACTAAATCGATGTCATCTTTATTAATGCCCGCATCTTCAATCGCTTTTAAAGACGCTTTGTATGCTAAGTCTGTGGTGTTTTCATCGAGGCTAATATGCCGCTCTTCAATGCCGGTACGCGTACGAATCCATTCATCCGATGTGTCGACAATTTTCTCCATGTCAGCGTTGGTGACGACATGGGATGGCACGTAGGATCCTGTGCCTAGTATTTTAGTGTTCACGAACATCAAATCCTTTTAAATTGGCGTAGTTGAATCGTTGATAGAACCCCATCGTACGATATTTTTGATAACGTTCCTCCTTGATGTCTAGAGGACTCATCGTGTGATAGCGCTCTAAGCCACGACGCAGGGTGTCTTTGAGCTGAATAAATGTGTTGATTTTGTCACGGTGTGCGCCGCCTATGGGTTCTTTAATGATGCCATCAATGAAGCCAAACTCTGCTAAATCGGAAGCGGTGAGTTTCATCACTTCCGCAGCTTCTTTCGCTTTCGACGCATCTTTCCATAAAATACTCGCATACCCTTCGGGGGATAGAATCGAATAGATGCTGTTTTCTAGCATATAGACTTGGTTGCCCATGCCAATGGCTAAAGCGCCACCAGAGCCACCTTCACCCACGACGACCGTTAAAATAGGGACCGTGAGCTCAGACATCAGTTTTAAGCTTTGCGCAATGGCTTCCCCTTGGCCTCGCGCTTCCGCTCCTAAGCCAGGGAAGGCACCAGGCGTATCAATAAACGTCATGATAGGGCGATTAAACTTTTGAGCTTGTAACATAAGGCGCTGCGCTTTGCGATAACCCTCAGGGTGTGCCATACCAAAATTACAACCGATGTTTTCATCAGTATTTTGTCCCTTTTTATGTGCGATTATTGTGACAGGTCTTCCATTAAAACTAGCGATTCCTCCAAGTATGGCTTGATCGTCCTCGTAATGACGATCGCCGTGAAGCTCGATAAAGTCTTGAAATAGCGCGTCAATCACTTCAAGCGCATGTGGGCGCTTAGGATGTCGTGCGAGTAACACGCGATCCCACGCCGTAAGTTCTTGCATGCTTTCTTGAAGATAGGTTTGAATAGTCTGTTTGATGTGCTTAATGGCTTTATCGTCATCTAGGCGATGGAGTTCATGGATGAGTTGCTCTAACTTCTTTTCTTTGGCTAAAATATCCATTACACGTCTCCTTTCATGTGAAGACGTAAGAGTTTTCCTAAGGTTGACCGCATATCGTTACGGTGAACCACCGTGTCGATCAGCCCTTGCTTTAACATAAACTCAGCCCGCTGAAAGCCTTTAGGAAGCTTTTCTTTTATGGTTTGCTCAATGACTCTAGGGCCTGCAAAACCAATGAGCGCTTTAGGTTCAGCCAGTATAATATCCCCAAGTGTCGCAAAGGACGCTGTCACGCCCCCTGTGGTGGGATCGGTTAAGACACTGATATATAACAACCCTTTTTCATCGAGTTTTTTGAGTGCTGCGGAGGTTTTAGCCATTTGCATCAAAGAATAAATCCCTTCTTGCATCCTAGCGCCCCCAGAAGCTGTAAAAACAATCAAAGGAATGTTTTTTAACATCGCATATTCGATGCTTTTTGTCACTTTTTCACCAACGACACTGCCCATGCTGCCCATCATAAAATAACTGTCCATGACGCCAATGACGCACGGTTCACCTTCAATGGTCGCATAGCCATACACATAGGCTTCATCCAGTTGGCTGGTTTGTTTTGCTTTTAAGATTTTTTCTTCATACCCATCTTGAAACAATGGGTTCAGCGTAATGTAGCCTCGCCCTTTTTCAATGAAACTATGGCGATCCACGATAAAATTAATGCGATCATACGCTTTTAAGCGCATATGATGATCACACTCAGGGCAAATATACTGTCCTTGATAGAGTTTCTTAACGTTTAACGATGCCTTACAACTAGGACACGCCATATATAGGTCACTTGGAATGTCTTTAGCGAGTGGTTTTTTTATGTCGGCTGATTGCCATTTTTGAGTCTTTTGTGTCTGTTTTCGCTCGGTTAGAACACGTGCTAGAATGTTATGTGCCATCGCTTAACAACCCCTCTTTAAACCGCTGCATAAAGGTGGTGTCAAACTGACCCTCAACAAACGCATGATGCTTTACAACTTTTGCCATAAAGGCTTGATTATGGTCCATACCCTCTAAAATAATTTCATTTAAAGCCGCTTGCATCTTCTTAATCGCCGCTTCCCGTGTTTCTGCATGAACAATCAGTTTGCCTATCATTGAGTCATAAAAGGGCGGAATCGTATACCCTTGATAGAGGGCCGAATCAAAGCGAATGCCTAAGCCTTGAGGAAGATGTAAGAAGTTCAGCGTACCTGGTGAAGGCAAAAAGTTTTTCGCTGGATTTTCAGCGTTTAACCTAACTTCAATCGCGTGTCCCTCATAACGAATATCTTCTTGTGTGAGTGTTAGAGGTAAGCCTGAGGCTATTTTTATTTGCCATTGAATTAAATCAACACGTGTGATCATTTCTGTGACCGGGTGCTCTACTTGAATCCGTGTATTCATTTCAATGAAATAACATTCGCCGTCTTGTACTAAAAACTCAACCGTTCCAGCATTCTCATAATTGACCGCTTGAGCGGCTTTAAGCGCGGCTTCACGAATGTTCGTTTGTAGCGGTTCATCAAGCGTTGCCGGCGCTTCTTCAAGCAACTTTTGATGATTGCGCTGAATCGAGCAATCACGATCCCCTAAATGAATGATGTGACCATACTTATCGCCTAAGATTTGCACTTCGATATGCTTAGGGTGGGACAAATATTTCTCTAAATAAACACCATCATGAGAAAAAGCCGCCTTCGCCTCATTACGAGCGGCGTGATAGGCAGATTCTAATTGATTGGCGTGCTGCACAACGCGCATCCCTTTGCCTCCACCACCAGCGGAGGCTTTAATCAATAACGGATAGCCAATGCTTTGTGCGAGCTGTTTCGCTTCTTCAAGCGTCACTTCATGCGCTGAGCCCGGCACCAGTGGGACCCCCGCTTCTTTCATCGTTTGTTTGGCAACGGCTTTATCGCCCATCACCGAGATCGCTTGTGCGGTGGGGCCTATGAACTTGATCCCTACCTCTTCACAGAGTCTTGCGAATTCCGCATCTTCGCTTAAAAATCCGAACCCTGGATGAATCGCATCCGCGCCGGTATAAAGGGCCGCTGATAAAATAGCTTGCGCATTCAAGTAAGACAGTTTAGAAGGCGCTTCACCAATACAGATGGCTTCATCCGCAAGCTCTTTATGCAGCGCTGTTTCGTCGGCTTTTGAATAGACCGCGACTGTCAATATCCCCATCTGCTGTGCTGCGCGGATGATACGCACCGCAATTTCACCACGATTGGCGACGAGGATTTTATGAAACATTATTCAATCACCATCAGCGGTTGGTCATACATAACCATGTCCCCGTTTTTGACAAGAATCTCACGGACCACACCGTCTTTAGGTGCGGCGATTTCATTCATCACTTTCATCGCTTCGACAATGCAAAGGGTCTGCCCTTTTTTAACCTGTGCTCCCACACTGACAAAGGCCGCTTGATCGGGTCCTGGTGCTTCGTAGAAAATACCCACTAAGGGGGCTTTCACCGCATCTTTAGGGGGCTCACTTGGCTTTACATCAGGGGTTGGTGTTAGGACTTGAGCGGATTGTGCCTTAGAAGTTGGCACCGCCATGACACTAGGTTGGGTGGGTTTCGTCAGTTCCAGTGTCATGTCGTCTTGTTGTAACTTAAAGGTTTGAAGCGAGCTTTGTTCAAACCAAGTCATCAACGTTTTGATCGTTTTTGTGTTCATGCTTGACATCCTTTAAGCGCCTTGCGCTTCTAAGTAGGTTAAAATATCTTGAACCGTTTTTAGTTTTTCAACATCACTGTCATCGACCGTGATTTCAAACGTATCCTCAATGGCCATCACGAGCTCGACCACATCTAACGAGTCCGCGTCCAAATCATTCAATATATCCGTGGTTAATTGTACGTCGTTTACGTCAACACTTAATTCTTCCGCAATAATTTTTTGTAATTTTTCAAACATTAATTACACCTCCTTTGACGCATTATAAAAAACATTCAAAAGAATGTCAATCCCTTTGAATGTCAAAGTTTATTTATGCACATGAAAAGCGTTACATTTTAACCGATTTGAAGCGCTAGACTAAGCGCTTCAATTTTTAATTTTGACAATTGGTTCGTAAACTAACTTCCAGGGGTCTACTCGTATATTTTCGACCAAAATGTATCCCTCAGAAGTTCGCTCTAAGCGCGTGATTGGTTGGCCTTCATAATGGATAGAAAACCCTTCAAACGCTAAATAATTCGCATACCAACGCCTTGCCTCATCCAGTGACACCGTATGTGCTTTTTCTATCTTACTTAAGAGCCTTTTTAATAGCGGCTTTAAAGCATAGGTTTTTCCTGTTTCAAGGGTGAATGAGGAGGCATTTAAATCCGCTGCAAACTGAGTCTGATGGACGTTTAAACCCACACCCACATACCCCATCAAACGCGATTCTTGACGTGTCTCAACAAGGATGCCTGCCATTTTATGTCCACTGACATATAAATCGTTGGGTGGCTTAATCGACGCTTGAATGCCTTCTTCATGACAAAGCTCAACCAGCGCAATTAAAACACTGACCCACCAGCGATAGGCCGTGTCATGCGTCGTTGGTACTTTAAAAGAAAACAAGAGATTAGTGCCTGCTTCACTGTGCCAAGGTGCGCCTTGGCGGCCATAGCCAGCCTCTTGAAAGTGTGCCGCGATGACGCTGCCAGTGTCAAGTTCTGGATGTTGCTTTAAATAGGTTTGCGTGGAAGGCAAACGATCGAACCATATGATAGTTTTAAACATACACACCTCATAAGAAAAAAAACGCCTCGCGGCGTTTTTAATTATTTCTTGAACGATTGTGCGATAAACCAGAGTTGCTTATCGTATTCTGCAACCATGTCTTCCATTAACGCAACCGTCACAAAGTCACCTTCATCATCCGCAAGGTTACGGACTTCGGTCGCGAGCGCTTTTAACTTGGTGTACTCTTCTTTGACAACACCAAACGCTTCCGCGATTGAGTAATCTTTGTTTTCAAGTTCTTCAACTTTGGTCGCTTCTAAATAAGACTTCATCGAAGCTAAAGGATACTCACCGATCATTTTTAAACGTTCTGCGACTTCGTCAAATTGCTCAAAGAGTGCGTCATATTGTTCTTCTAAATACACGTGAACTGGTACAAAACGCTCACCTACAACGTTCCAATGTAAGTTGTGGAACTTGATGTTGAGGACTGCTAAATCTGCAACGTATTGATTCATCAAACTAATTTTTTTGCTCATGTGGTTCTCCTTTCAATTTGATATCTTTATAATATTGTAATGATTCCAATTTGTCAAGAAAATTGCCGTTATCTTTTACTTGCTTGTGATTCGCGAATGCTCTTTTTAAGCTCTTGTTCAGCTTTCATGAAGTCAAAATTACGCTGTCTGTTCAGCTCTAAGCGCTCGGCGCGAACCTCTTCTAGATGTTCCATCGCAGAGTCTTTATTTAAACCCACTTGAGCTTCTTGAGCGACGATGGTCAGGGTGCCTTCCCGGTACTCAAGTGAACCATTGACCACCACGGTATAAAGTACATTCGCTTGTTGAACTAGCTTTAAATACCCAACATCAATCGTTGAGATTAAAGGCGCGTGATCGTTTAAGACCGCAAAATCACCATTGTTTTTACTTGAAACAACGACATAATCAATGGTTTCTTGATAGAGCATGCCTTGAGGGGTTACGACGGTGCATTCCATGACTTCACCTACTTCATGCTTTCAGCTTTTTTAACCACATCGTCGATGCTGCCAACGAGGCGGAACGCATCTTCAGGGAGATCATCATACTCTCCCGCTAAAATACCTTTAAACCCACGAATGGTTTCATCGATGGTGACGTAAGATCCTTTTTGACCAGTAAACTGTTCGGCCACGTGGAAGTTTTGTGATAAGAATAAACGTACGCGACGGGCACGATGAACGAGTTGTTTGTCTTCTTCACTCAGCTCATCCATCCCCAAAATCGCAATGATGTCTAAGAGTTCATTGTAGCGCTGAATGGTGCGCTGCACTTCACGCGCAATCTCATAGTGTTCTTCACCGACGATTTCTGGTTCTAAAGCACGAGAAGATGACTCAAGCGGATCCACCGCAGGGTAAATGCCTTCTTCCGAAATTTTACGTGAGAGGTTGGTGGTCGCATCTAAATGCGCAAACGTCGTGGCGGGGGCCGGATCGGTATAGTCATCCGCTGGGACATAGACCGCTTGAATGGACGTGATGGACCCCTCTTTGGTTGAGGTAATACGCTCTTGTAATTTACCCATTTCCGTCGCTAAGGTTGGCTGATACCCTACGGCTGAGGGCATCCGGCCAAGAAGCGCCGAAACTTCAGAACCCGCTTGGGTAAAGCGGAAAATGTTATCGATAAAAAAGAGCACATCTTGTTTTTCTGTATCACGGAAATGTTCCGCCATCGTAAGTCCGGTTAAACCCACGCGCATTCTCGCACCTGGGGGTTCATTCATTTGACCAAAGACCATGGCCGTTTTAGAAATCACGCCTGAGTCGGTCATTTCATGGTATAAGTCGTTCCCTTCACGAGTCCGCTCCCCAACACCTGCGAACACTGAAATGCCGCCGTGTTCTTGTGCAATGTTATGGATAAGCTCCTGAATGAGTACGGTTTTACCCACGCCTGCACCCCCAAAGAGTCCAATTTTACCACCTTTAACGTAAGGCGCTAAAAGGTCAACGACTTTAATGCCGGTTTCTAAAATCTCTGTTTCACTGCTCAACGATTCAAGTTTTGGCGCGGGACGGTGAATGGGCATTCTTTTGGTGTTTTTAGGCAATTCTTTTTTCTCATCGATGGCGTCGCCAAGGACGTTAAATATACGGCCAAGCGTCGCTTCGCCTACAGGGACGCTGATCGCTTTTCCAGTATCCGCGACCGGCATGCCACGCTTCACCCCATCGGTCGAATCCATCGCAATAGTCCGTACGATGTTATCCCCCAAATGTAGGGAGACTTCAAGCGTAAGTTTAAGATCAACGACACGGTTCTTATCGTCTGTGTTGTCGAGCACAAGCGCATGGTTGATTTCGGGTAAAGCCTCATCAAATGCCACGTCGACGACGGGGCCCATGACTTGTACAACGCGTCCTTTATTCATGATATCCTCCTTAATTCACCGCGTTAGCGCCGCCAATGATGTCAGTAAGTTCGATCGTAATGGCGTCTTGGCGCGCACGGTTATATTGCAGTTTGAGCGTCCGGATAAGTTCTTTGGCGTTATCGGTCGCGTTTTTCATCGCCGTCATACGAGCCGCGTGTTCGCTCGCTTTGGCTTCTAAGATCATGCCATAAAGAACGTTGACGACGTACATAGGCATTAAATCATTCAACACGGTTTCAGCACCAGGCTCAAACACATAAAGCGGTTTGATGCCCTCTTCTTTTTCCGTATCAATGTCAGGATTGAGTTCCATTGGTACCAGTGTTTGATGTTCCACTTTTTGATTCATGGTATTTATGAAGCGGTTGTAAAAGACCACGATCTTATCGTAATCGCCTTTAAGATACCCTTTAATAAACGTATCTGAAAGCGATTGAAAGTCTAAAAATTGTACATCATCACGTACTTGAATGACCGTATCATTTAAGAGCGTATACTGTTTACGTTTGGCAAAGTGAAACGCCTTATAACCGATCGCCGCGATGACAAACTCATCGCTAGAGGCGTGGGTTTGTTTGATGTGATAGTCAAACGCTTTAAATATGCTTGCGTTATAAGGACCTGCTAGGCCACGGTCTGAGGAGATGATGATGTAGACGGTTTTCTCAATGTTTCTGGCTTCTAACATCGGGTGTGACAGCGTGTTATCGCTGGCTAAAACATGCGACAAGGTGGATGAAAGACGCTTCGCTAAGGGTCTAAACGCAATAATGTTGCGTTCAGCTTTCTTTAGTTTCGAAGCACTCACCATGTGCATCGCTTTGGTGATTTGTGAGGTTTTTGCGGTTGCGTTAATGCGTTGTTTGATCTCCCGCATCGAGCCCATGGTATCCCTCCTTAGGCAAAGGATTTTTTCGCATTTTCAATGACTTGATTCAAGTCTTTGCTCTCAGGTAGTGCTTTCGTTTTACGAATCGTTTCTAAGCAGCTTTGACCCACTTCATCGGAAGTAAAGGTTTGATGGAGGTGTTCTTCAAAGCGCTTGATGTCTTCGAGTTTAATGCTGTCTAAATGACCGGTCGTAAGCGCATAAATCGACACCACTTGATACTCAACGTCCATGACATCATGGAGGCCTTGTTTCAAGATTTCAACGGTTCGTTTCCCACGTTCGAGTTTCTTTTTGGTGTTATCATCAAGATCTGAGCCGAACTGTGTAAAGGCTTCAAGTTCACGGAAAGACGCTAAATCTAAACGCAGCGTTCCCGACACTTTTTTAATCGCTTTAATTTGTGCCGATCCCCCAACCCTTGAAACCGATAAGCCAGCGTTAATCGCAGGGCGAACCCCGGTGTAAAAGAGGTCACTTTGTAAGAAAATCTGACCATCCGTAATCGAGATCACGTTGGTTGGAATATACGCTGAAATGTCCCCCGCTTGGGTTTCAATGATGGGCAGTGCGGTGATGGAACCGCCGCCTAGCTCGTCGTTAAGTTTCGCCGCCCGCTCTAAAAGGCGGGAGTGGAGGAAAAAGACATCCCCAGGATACGCTTCACGGCCTGGTGGGCGTCTTAAAAGAAGCGAGAGCTCACGGTAGGCAGTCGCATGTTTGGATAAATCATCGTAGACAATCAACACATGTTTCCCTTGATGCATAAACTCTTCTGCAATCGAGACCCCCGCGTATGGCGCTAAGTAAAGAAGCGGTGAGGGTTCTGAGGCAGACGCAGAGACGATGATGGTGTAATCCATCGCACCGTATTTTTTAAACGACTCATAAAGGCCCGCTACGGTCGATTCTTTTTGGCCAATGGCCACATAAATACAAATGACGTCTTTGCCTTTTTGGTTCAAGATCGTATCGACCGCAATCGAGGTTTTCCCTGTTTTACGGTCGCCGATGATGAGTTCGCGTTGGCCTCGGCCAATCGGTACGAGCGCATCCAGTACTTTGATCCCCGTTTGTAAGGGTTCATCGACGGACTTACGACTCATTACACCCATCGCTTTTTTCTCAAGAGGGCGTGTCTTATCGGTTTTGATTTCTCCTAAGCCATCAATCGCTTGACCTAAAGGATTGATGACTCTTCCGATCATCGCATCGCCTACAGGCACTTCTAAAATACGGCCCGTCGTGCGGACTTCATCGCCTTCTTTGATGGCGGTTGACTCGTCTAAGATGATGACCCCAACATGATCTTTTTCTAAGTTTAAAGCCATGCCGTAAATGTCGCCATCAAAACGTAACAGTTCCCCGCTCATGGCTTCGTCTAGGCCATGCACTAAGGCAATCCCATCACCGACACTGATGACGGTGCCGACTTGATCTGTTTTGATGTCTTTACTGTAGTGTTTAATTTGCTCTTTGATGAGAGCGCTAATTTCAACAGGATTGATTTTGCTCATCGTTTCACCTACTTATTTAACCAACCGTTGCTGGATGCTGCGTAACGTTTGCGTCACCGTATCATTTAATACGTTGCCATCAAACGTGTACCGCAAGCCCCCAATCAACGACTCATCCACAATCACATCCAAGATGACGTGGCGGTTATATTGTTTTTGTAATTGTGCTTGAA
>SKKW01000125.1:0-2787 GCA_007123535.1 Candidatus Izemoplasma sp.
TGAAGGGTTAGTCACCGCCATGATTCAAGGCATGCAAGACGCCGGCGTGGTCGCCACAGCCAAACACTTTGTGGCGGATGGTGGGACCTATTTAGGGCTTGATCAAGGCGATGCTAGACTCACAGAAAGTGACGTTAGAGAAGTTCATTTACCGCCGTTCATTGAAGCCATTGACGCGGGCGTTCTGACCATCATGGTGTCTTATAGTTCACTTAATGGGGAAAAGATGCATGGCAGTCATAAGTGGCTTACCGAAGTCTTAAAAGAAGAACTCGGTTTTGAAGGCCTTGTCTTAAGCGATTGGAACGCGACGTTCCAACTCGAAGGCAATTTTCAAACCCAACTTGTGACGTCTGTGAATGCTGGGGTGGATATGTTAATGTTGCCTCAAGATTGGCAAGCCGCTCACGGGGAACTTCTCCAAGCGGTGCGTCAAGGACGCATCAGTGAAGCCCGCATCGACGATGCGGTGAGACGAATTTTAAGCGTGAAAGCCATTCAAGGGTTGTTTGATGATCCCTTTATTCAATTCGCACCTGAAGACTACTTTGCGACCGAGGCTCATCAAGCCTTAGCAAGAGCGGTAGCCAGTCGTTCGATGGTACTCCTTAAAAACGACAATGTTTTGCCTTTAAGTGGTCATGAAACCATTTATCTCACGGGCCCTGCGCATGATCATGTGGGGTATTTGAGTGGCGGTTGGACCACGCATTGGCAGGGTAACACCAATCCACGATTAGGAAGTGGGACCTCGATCTTAGAAGCCGTGCAAGGTCATCTAGAAGCGCAAGATGGCCGTGTGGTAAGTAGTGTGGGTGATGCTGATGTTGTGGTTGTGGTGTTTACTGAAATTCCTTATTCAGAAGGTCATGGGGATACCCCTAGACCGTCTCTCTTTCATGGCTTAGCTCATCCAGATAATCAACAAGCGTATCAAGAAGCGTTAGACGCCAAAGCCGCTGGTAAGACCGTGATTGGTGTCATTGTCAGTGGGAGACCGCTGTTATTAGAAAACACGTTAGAGACGTTTGATGCGTTGATTGCGGCGTTTTTACCAGGTACGGAAGGGGGGCCTGCCTTGGCAGATCTTCTCTATGGCCAAACGGTCTTTTCTGCGCAGTTATCGTTTGCTTGGCCTGCGACGCTTGATTATTTTGATGACCCTTCTCAGCTTATTTTATATCCCTTTGGTCATGGTTTAACATATGATGATTGAATAAATGATGAAATTATTTGTAGTAATATGTTAAAATAATATTAGTGCGGACCATTTATCTTTGGTGTGCACTTTTTTGTAAGGCTGATTAGTTAGTTGATTAGAATGAAATACAAAGAGCCGTATCATAAATAGGTGAAACTATTGTTATAAACGTCATAACAAAGGCGTTTCCGCTAAATTATTAATAAAAATATCGTAGTTTTCTTAGTTGCAATATTTTAAGATTTTACGATATTTTTTTATACAAATATAAAAGCACAAAATTTAAGAGAAGTATACGAGTTATTAAAAGGGTCAGAGGGAAATGCAACACTTTTCTTGACACTTAGTTAAATTACCTGGTTTGAATCAATACTTCAAACTGTAAGGGTGTCATGTTAAATTTTGTGTGAATTCTCTTTTTCACATAATAGTTCGTTAAATACTCGTGAATGAGCACTTTCATTTCTGCTTTAGTCTTGTGTTTATTGGGATAAATGAGCTCTCGTTTAATCGATTTATGATAGGACTCAATGACCGCGTTGTCGACGGGGGTGCCAGGTTCACTCATCGAATGAAGGATGTTCTTATCTTCCAGTAAATCACGATAATCATACGAACGATACTGACTACCTCGGTCGGAGTGAATCATTTCTGGCAGAACACCTTTATAGGTTTTGATAGGATCAATGACCAGATGTTTCTTCATATTCGTATAGACTTTGAAACACCTAGGGATGCGTGTGGTTAAATCAATGTAGGTCGATAAATAGAGTCGCCCATCTTTACATTGAATATAGGTAATGTCTGTGACCCAAACACGGTCTACGTCGATTTGGTGGAATTCACGTTGTAACAGGTTTTCTTTGACGACATCTTCAATCGCTTTATTCTGACCATACGATTTCTTACGTCGATGATACCCTATCGCGCATAAGTTCATGTCTCGCATCAGTTTAGCTACGACACGAATGTTTGTGTTAATCCCTTCGTTCAGTAGGGCTAACACTACCCTAGGGGACCCATATCTTCCATGATGCTCTTTGAAGGTCCGCTTGATCTCAGCTTTAAGATAATCATGACGCAGGCTTAATTCGCTTGGTGGACGTTTCACCCAATCATAATATCCTGCCCGAGATACGTGAAGCATTTTACAAAGGTGACGGATAGTATAATCGCGTTTGTGATCATCAATAAATGCGAATCTTACCTCTTTTTTTGCTTCACAAACGCTTCGAACTTTTTTAAGATGTCGTTCTCTTCTTTCAATCGTTTGTTTTCTTGCTCTAGGGCATGTATTTTAGCTTTATCTGGTAATCGTTTACCACGTCCTGTAAAAGCTTTGGCTTGGTAACGTTTGTATTCCGCTACCCACCTTGAGATAATGGGCCTTGAAATCCCATACTCGTTTGCTACTTGACTAACCGACGATCGCTGTTGAATGATGTCTTTAGCGACTTTCACTTTAAACGCTTTATCATACGTCTTTCTCATCGGGGCTCCTTTTGGTATCTTAGTTTACTGTCTAGTTTAGTGTATCATGTCCCATGAGTTAAACTCTCTGTGTCCAACTTTTCATACTAACACCA
>SKKW01000047.1:0-2773 GCA_007123535.1 Candidatus Izemoplasma sp.
AGCGTTTGTGATCTTTACTATCGTGGCCATGTTAGCAGGCTTCCCGGTGACCGATTCAAATGAACTCGGAGCCGTCAGTGAAACCCTGCCTGCGGGCGAGTTTTTTGAAGTCGGCGACCGCATTGTCGCGGTTGAAGATCAGATGACCACCAGTTGGGATGACTTTAGTGCGGCGATGGCACAGCGACTTGGCATGCGTAACATCACCATCACCATTGAACGCGATGGCAGCCGTCAAGATTATGTGATTAACCCACGGTTATTTTTCTATTCGGTTGGCTTTAACTCGCATCCTGAGGCGACCACTGATTTACGGATAGGACCGGTAGTCAGCGGTACGTTAGCCGCGCAAGCCGACATCCAAGAAAATGATCTCATTTTAGCCATCGATGGGCTTCCTATGACGTCATGGCAAGACGTAGCTTTAATCATGCAAGAAGAAGCCCCTTCACGTACGTTTATGCTCGAACGTGATGGCGCGCCCTTTGAAGTCACCATTGAACCATTTGAACAAGCGTTATTAAGTGCTCAAGGCGTGCGCGCCGTTGAAAGCATCATCGGTGTGTCCCCGACCAGTGAGTTTCGTTTCTTACCGAGCTTTTCTCAAGGCGGTCTTAGTGTCTTAGGTGCTGGCACCATGATTTTTGATACCTTGAGGTTGTTGATTAACTCCTCACAAGTCGGCGTCGGCGATTTGGCGGGTCCGATTGGTATTTTCACCATCACCTCTCAAGCGCGTGCGCAAGGTTTGATTGTGTTACTCAATTGGGTGGGGTTACTCAGTGTTAACTTAGGGATTTTAAACTTATTACCAATTCCAGCGCTTGATGGCGGACGGATTGTCTTTATTGGCTATGAAGCGTTAACTAGACGCAAAGTCAACAAGCGTTTTGAAAACTTACTGCATCTGATGATGTTGTTTCTTTTACTTTCGTTGTTTGTCTTTGTGGCCTTCAACGATGTCATACGACTGTTCAACTAGGAGGCTACGTTATGAAACAGAGTTTATTATTTGTGCCCACGCTCAAGCAAGCCCCTGCCTCAGCGGAGGTTAAAAGCCATAAATTGATGGCACGTGCAGGCATCATTAAACAAACGGCTTCAGGCATCTACACGTATTTACCTCTCGGCTATAAGGTCTTAAAAAAGATTGAAAAAATCACCCGTGAAGAACTCGATAAACGAGGCTGTTCTGAGCTTTTAATGCCAGCCTTACAACCCCGTGATTTATGGGATGAGTCAGGCCGCTGGGACTTATATGGTCCTGAGTTGATGCGTTTAAAAGACCGTAAGGATCGGGATTTTTGTTTAGGACCAACCCATGAAGAAGTCATCACGCAAGTGGTGCGTGATTATATCAGTTCTTACAAGCGGCTTCCTCTAGCGTTGTATCAAATTCAAACGAAGTTCCGCGATGAAATGCGCCCACGTTTTGGCCTCATGCGGGGCCGTGAGTTTATTATGAAAGACCTTTATACCTTCCACGAAGATGAAGCCGATCTCAATCGTTGGTACGATGAGATGATGGCGGCCTACACAGCCATCTTTAAACGGTGTGGTTTAGAAACCAAGGTGGTTGCGAGTGACACCGGTCAAATCGGTGGCGATGAAGCGCATGAGTTTATGGTCATGAGTGAAGTCGGTGAAGATACGATTGCGTATTGTTCTGTCGGCGACTATGCGGCGAACCAAGAATTTTCAGGGTTAAAAGAAGGCGACCCATGCCCTGCGGGCGATGGCGTCATCAAAACTGCGCAAGGCATTGAAGTTGGTAACATCTTTAAACTCGGCACCAAATACTCCACCAGCATGAACGCGTACTACACCAATAAAGAAGGTGAACGTAAACCCGTGATCATGGGGTGTTATGGGATTGGCATCTCTAGAACATTGATGGCAGCGGTCGAACAAAACGCAACCGACAGTGGTCTTGTGTGGCCAGAAGAATTAACGCCGTTTGATGTCCATATTTTACCGTTAAATGATGACCCTTTCAGTCAGTCTTTATATGAAACATTATCGAAACATTATGACGTCTTAATTGACGACCGGGATGAACGTCCAGGCATTAAATTCAACGACGCAGACTTAATCGGGATTCCCTTTCACATCATTGTTGGTAAAGGGTTAAAAGATGGTCTTGTTGAAATGAAAAATCGTCGTACTAATGAGACGCTCACAGTCCCTCTAGAGGCGATTGAAGAGACCTTGAAATCCTGGCGTTAAGACTTAAATTAAGAGATTTTTAAACACTGAGCTTAGATTGCGATGATCCCCTTTAAAGGACTTGCAATCTTTTTCTTTTTTTTAAGGGAAAACACTTGATTTATAGGCCATGTTTTTATATACTCTTTATTGTCGGCCATCAACAACAGGCCAACACCTAATCCCCTGGAAAAACGCCCATGAAAGCAGAAAGAAAAGAAGAAATAAAAAAAGGGTGTTTAAAGAATTGACAAGGGGAAAAAAGTATAGTAGTATGTTTAAGCACCCACAAGGTAAGTGGGGGATTTGCATGGTCTTTGAAAACTGAATAGAACAGAAATTACTTTGAGTGAGACAGATTAAACTCAACTGCTTTTAAGCAGTGACTATAAAAACATTTATGGAGAGTTTGATCCTGGCTCAGGATAAACGCTGGCGGCATGCCTAATACATGCAAGTCGAACGAGAGTGCTTGCACTCTAGTGGCGAACGGGTGAGTAACACGTAAGGAACCTGTCCCAAAGACGAGGATAACCACGGGAAACTGTGGCTAATACTGGATAGGACA
>SKKW01000058.1:0-2718 GCA_007123535.1 Candidatus Izemoplasma sp.
AAGCGACGTTAAATCAAGACGTCATTGAAAGTGTACGAATGCATACACAAGACAAGTTTTACTTTAAGTACGGTCGCATTGATGTGGTAGCCAAAGTACCCAAAGGCAAAGGCACTTGGCCTGCAGTGTGGCTTATGAGTCAACATGAAAAACACGGTGGATGGCCCCGTAGTGGAGAAATTGACTTAATGGAACACGTCGGCAATCGTTTGGATAAATGGTTGTGTTGCTTACATACCGAAAGTCACAATCATACGACAAAATCAGAATATAGATCAGAATTTTCCATTCCCGGCCTATCGGATGATTTTCAAACGTTCTCTATCCTTTGGGAAGAAAACCGTATTGAATATCTTCTTAATGACCAATCGTTGGTTGTTTATACCCGTGGTCAAGAAGGGCGTGACGCTTCCTCTAAAGGATGGCCTTTTGATGACGATGAGTTTTATTTGATCATCAACCTTGCTATTGGGGGTAACTTAGGTGGCGACATTGACATGACGAGTTTTCCCCAACAATTTAGAATTAAAGAGATTAAAATCTATCAATCTGAGGAGTGAGACCCATGATAAAACCTGCAAAACCTCAGCGCATGAAGGATAAAGATTTAGAAAAAGCAAGACAACTACTGAGTCAGATGACATTAGAAGAAAAAATAGGGCAACTGCAACAAGTGCCCTATTTTTCGACTATTGTGACCGGTCATAAAGTCGATCATAGTGGTACGGTTGAGGCCATCAAAGCGGGCCGTGTTGGCTCGGTGTTGAGTGTTTACGATGAAGACGATTTAAAAATGCTTCAAAAAACGGCAGTAGAAGAGTCTCGCCTTGGGATTCCTTTAGTGTTTATGTTTGATGTGATTCATGGCTACAAAACAGCCTTCCCTATCAACTTAGCGCTATCTAATAGTTGGGACCCCTCCCTCATTGAGCGCGTATGTGAAGCCGTCGCCTATGAAGCTTCGCACGCTGGACTGCACGTGACCTTTAGTCCGATGGTGGATTTAGTGCGTGACCCTCGTTGGGGTCGTGTGATGGAAAGCAACGGCGAAGACCCGTATTTATCCAGTGAACTAACGAAAGCCTATGTGCGTGGGTATCAACAAGGCGACTTGTCAAAACCGCACGCCATGGCTGCCTGCTTAAAACACTTTGCGGGGTATGGGTTTGTTGAAGCAGGCCGTGAATACAATCACGTTGAACTCACCGAACGCACCTTAAGAAATATGGTGTTTCCACCCTTTCAAGCAGGCATCGATGAAGATGTCAGCATGGTCATGACGGCTTTTAATACAATTCATGATCGTCCAGCCACCGCAAACCGTTGGCTTTTAACGGATGTTTTAAGAGGCGAAATGCAATTTAAAGGGGTGATCATCTCGGATTACACCTCAAGCGATGAAATCTTAGAACATCGTGTCGCCAAAGACCTTAAAGATGTGGCTTATCAATGTTTTGACGCAGGGCTTGATCATGACATGGTCGGTCAAAGTTACCAAAAACATCTCGCAGAACTTGTGGAAGAAGGTCGTGTGAATGAACATGACGTCGATGAGCGTGCGCTGCGGATTTTAGATTTGAAATTTCAGTTAGGTCTCTTTGATGATCCTTACCGTAATTTTTACGATGACTCGGCGCAATATCAACTCACCGATCGTGTGAAAGCCTTGGCGTTAGAAGCAGTTGAAAAAACCACGGTTCTTTTGAAAAACGAGGGTGTGTTACCGCTTAAAAACAACCAAAAAGTCGGGCTTGTAGGTCCTTTTATTGACAATCAAGATGTGATTGGTGAATGGGCCGCTTTATGTAAAAAAGAAGACGTTGTGACCCTACTTGACGCGTTTAAAAAAGTACAACATCCCTATGAGTTGACCCAGGAATCATCACTTCAATCTTTAGCTTTTGATGACACCGTTGAGACGGTGATTGTCGCGTTAGGTGAAGCAGGCAACGAAGCAGGCGAGGGGCATTCTAAAGCGCATTTACGTTTACCGGAAGCCCAAGAAACACTCTTAAAACACGTTAAAGCCACAGGCAAAAACGTCGTATTGGTGATCTTTGCAGGAAGACCGCTTATTTTAACAGAGTTAGAGCCTTACGCGGATGCGATTCTTTACGCGTATCAACCAGGCACGATGGCCGGCGAAGGACTTTATAATCTTCTTTCAGGCCGCGTCAGTCCAAGCGGTAAACTAACCTTGTCCTTCCCATATCATGAAGGACAAATTCCGGTCTATTATAACCATCCAAATACAGGGCGTCCTTTTGATCAAAAGCGTCCAGAATACCGTTATAATACACGTTACATTGACATTCCCAATGACCCACTCTATCCCTTTGGTTATGGTTTAAGCTATGGTGAATTTGAGTATCAAAACCTAACCCTAGACCGTCATCATTTAATGGCTCAAGAGACGCTCACAGTGTCGGTTGATGTCACCAACACCTCAAGCGTTCCAGCGATTGAAACGATTCAGCTTTACATTGAAGCCCAAACCTTCTCAGTCTCGCGCCCTGTTAGCGAACTAAAACGGTTTGAAAAGCGTCATTTTGACGCCGGTGAAACCCATACCATCACGTTCGCCTTGACGTTGGATGATTTTAAGTCTTACAACGTCGATATGGTTAAAACCGCTGAAAACCATCGTTATCATATGAAGGTTGGAACGAACAGTGCGACTCTTATCAAAGCATCCTTAGATGTTCATAGTAAAAAAAA
>SKKW01000036.1:0-2710 GCA_007123535.1 Candidatus Izemoplasma sp.
GAATTACTGGGTTTTCAGTGGTAATTCAGTTTACCCTTGAAATAGCTATTTCAGTTCTAAAAACGTCGATTTTTCCCTTATTTTTTTAAAACAGAAAACAAAAAAACCCGCGTTTATCGCTAAATAAAGATACTTAGCTAATAACGCGGGACGCGGGTAAGTTTGGTGGAGTTGAGGGGATTTGAACCCCTGTCCAAAATAGCTGCTACTTAACGTTCTACATGCTTAGTGCCATGAGGTGTTTAACCTATCCCCGAAGCACGACACCACTTAGGTCTAGGCGAGTCTTATTAGATTCATGCGGGCGGTTAAGACGGCACCACCGAGCATATAGTCTACTAAATGTCTATCGAGTCTGAGCCGTAGACTGCACAGAGCGATAGTCGGGCTTTATCTAAGCCGCGAAAGCTGTTTGAGTGTTTCCGGTTATATTTAACCTGATGTTTTTACTGGCATCACCCAGGCATGCTCATCAAGCGCTCACTACTCTGTCGAATCCAGAACAACCCCATATAGATATTATAGCATGAGTTTAAAGACTTGCAAAGCGGTGCGATGCACCGCTTTTTTAATACCGTTCTTTGACGATTTTTTTCATGTGACGTTCTTCGTCTTTGGCTTTTAAGGTGTGGCGTTTATCGTACAGTTTTTTTCCCCTAGCTTCCGCAAACTCAATCTTACACAAGCCTTCTTTTAAATAGACTTGCGTGGGAATCAATTGAATACGGTCTTGTTGGACTTTGTTGAAGAGTTTTATGATTTCACGTTTATGCAGTAAGATTTTACGTTCTCTTGTTTCATCATGATTGAAGCGATTGCCTTCTTTGTATTTGCCGATGTGCATGTTTAAAATGAACGCTTCATTACGGCGTATACGGATGTAAGCATCTTGAATGCTGACGCGGCCTGCTCGGATGCTTTTGATTTCTGTGCCTTGTAAGACAATGCCGGCTTCATAACGATCTTCTAAGAAGTAATTGAATGAGGCTTTTTTATTGCGCGCGATGACTTTCATGATCGCCTCCTGCTAAGGTGAAATCGAGTTGTCCTTCTTTGATGTTAACACCCATGAGCTTAACGCGCAAGCCCTCACCTAAACGATACCTTGTTTGATGATCAGGACTACGTAACATCATCAACGCATCGTCAAACTGATAGCGCTCGTCGCCTAGATTAGAGATATGCAGTAACCCTTCCGCACTGTTAGGCAGGGTAACATAAAGACCAAATGGCGTCACAGAGGTGATGATGCCTTCAAAGGTCTCCCCTACGTATTGTTCCATCACTTCGGCTTTTTTCATCGCCACAACATCACGTTCACATTCAATCGCTTGGCGTTCTTTTTCGCTGCTTTGTTCGGCGATGCGGGGTAAGCGATTGCGGTAGTTTTCAAGCGTTCTTTGATCCGTGCGTTTTTCAAACACATAGGTTCGAATCAAGCGGTGTACGATCAAATCAGGGTACCGTCTGATGGGTGAAGTGAAATGCGTATAATAATCAAAGGCTAAGCCAAAGTGACTGGTTTTATCGGTCGTATAGATGGCTTTTTGCATGCTTCTTAACATCAACATCGTCAGGCCACTTTTCGCCGCATCATCGCGCCACTGCGTGATCAGTTTTTGCAGGGCTTGATGGGTAATCGTTTTATCCCCTTTAACAGTGTAACCTAAGGTTCTAGCGACCGTTAAAAAGCGTTCGAGTTTTTCTTCTTTGGGTGCGTCATGGACACGGTACACAAACGGATAATTTTGTTTGAATATGGCTCTTGCGACCACTTGATTGGCAAGCAACATACATTCTTCAATCATCCGCTCGCTCTTCCCGCGGACGCGTGCTTGGATGTCAATGGCTTGGCCTTCATCGTTTAAAATGACTTCGGCTTCTTCGGTGTCAAAATCAATTGAACCTAACCGCATGCGTCGCTGATTGAGCGTTTGCGTAAGCGCATAAAGGGTCTTTAATGAAGGCATCATCTGTCCTTCAGAGCCCTCAGGCTGAGCGCCATCTAAGAGGGCATTGACTCGGGTGTAAGTGAAACGCTGTTTGGACTGAATCACACTGGGATAGAGTTTATGTTTTAAGACTTTCCCTTCACCGTTAAGCGTCAGTTCACAAGTGATCGCTAGGCGGTCCACCCCAGGGTTAAGCGAACACAAATCGTTCGATAAGTGTTCAGGTAACATAGGAATGACACTGCCCGGTAAATAGACACTCGTCCCCCGGTGATAGGCTTCACGATCCAGCTGAGAATTTTCACTCACATAATGTGAGACATCCGCAATGTGGACGGCTAAACGCACACGGTGATCGTCGAGTGATGCAATGTCAATCGCATCGTCAAAATCTTTGGCATCGTCGCCGTCAATGGTCATAATGAGACGATCACGCACATCGATGCGATCTTTTAGATCAGCCTCACTCACTGGTTTTTTTGCTTTGGCTTCTTCGATGACATAAGGGGGGAAGACGGGATCAATGTTATGACTCAAGACTTTCGCTAAGACATCATTGCCTTTATCGTCTTTGCGCCCTAACACTTTTTCAATCCGTGCTTCAATCCGTTGACGATACCCAAAGTTGGTGATCGCCGCATAGACTAAATCGCCCTCAGCGATGGTTTTTGGAACTTCTTTTAAAAAGACGGGTTTGGAGATTTTATCGTCTTCAGGTTCTAACATAGCCCCTTGTTTATGTGCTTTGTAGAGTCCAA
>SKKW01000032.1:0-2708 GCA_007123535.1 Candidatus Izemoplasma sp.
CATTTGACTTATTAGAAGATTTAGCTGAAGGGCCAGTGGTCGCTGAAACGTTAAATGGTAGTAAAGTTATCATTACACTTGAAGATGGCAACGTGCTTATTAATGGTGTCGCAGTCTCAGCAGTGGATGTCTTAGCGAGCAACGGTGTAATTCATGTGATTGATGGGGTATTATTACCACCAGCAGACATTCCAACCGTCGCAACCGAAGCAGGATTCACGACGCTTGTGACCGCGCTTGAAGAAGCAGACTTAGTGAGTGCTTTAGAAGCGGATGGTCCATTTACGGTCTTCGCACCAACCGAAGAAGCATTCGCAGCGTTACTCGAAGAGTTAAACGTTACGGCTGGCGCATTGTTAGCCCGTGAAGATTTAGACGAAATCTTAAAGTATCATGTTGTTGAAGGCGAGTTCTTCGCTCATGATGTTTTAGCTCTACTTGAAGACGAAGAAAGTGTTACTTTAGACACTTTACAAGGCGATGAGTTAACCTTTACCTTATCGGATGATGGCGTCTTGGTCAATGGCATCTTAGTCATTACCACCGATGTCTTAGCCAGTAACGGTGTCATTCATGTCCTTGAAGGGGTTTTAATTCCAGATTCGGATGAATAATCCTCTCATATAAAAAGAATACGTCTACGGATTTCCGTAGACGTATTTTTTATTTTAGTAACTCGCTTAAGGGGCGATCCTTCTCATCGACCCACAAGGCATACCCATCCACTTCTTTGCCTAAAATCACAGAAGCAGCGTGTGAGGGTGAATGAAACACCACATCCTCTGTTAAAACAAAATAATGTTCAGTCTCCTCAGAAAGATGGTCTTCTAAATGTTGACGTTTTTGAATGTCTTTTAAGGTATACACCGTCGGACGTTTAATCAATTTTGATCCCTTTAAAACACGAAACTCATGATTGGGATGTTTAGGATCAAATAATTTAAGCGAGACCCCTTTCGCAATGACATCTTTACTTCGCATCGTCTCATACAGATATAACATTGTCATGTCTTCCATCATGAACCTCCTTCATTTCTATAGTCACATCATACCACATGCGCTTCTGGTATTGAAGGGAATTTCGTTGACGAAATCAAGTTCTTCACGTATGCTTGAAAAAGAAAGGCGGTCGTTATGAACACTAAAAACATCCAGTTGAATGGGCGTAACTTGAGGCTCATCACTTTGTCTAACCACCACATGAAAGTCTCTGTTTTATCGCTTGGTGCCTCGCTTATCCATTTAGAAACACCAGATAAAGATGGTGTCTTTGAACCTATCGTTTTAAGTTATGAATCCTTTGATGATTATCTTCCAAATCCTAAATTATTAGGGTCCACCGTGGCCCCTTACGCGGGTCGTATTGTACCACCAAAGCTGCCTTTGAATGGTGTAAAAACCTTGCTCGAATCGAAAGAAGACACTGTTTTTTTACATAGTGAAAAGGCCAATGTGGCGCATCAAGAGTTTAGGATTGACTCCATAAGCACCAACCACGTGACGTTAATTTACACCCATCCGGATGGGTTCGCTGGGTATCCCGGAAACATTGAGTTAAAGGTGACGTATCAGTTAGATCGTGATCGTTTAGCCATTCATTTTGAGAGTACGAGTGACGCAATGACGTATGTGAACCCAACCCATCACAGCTATTTTAATTTGAGTGGTCATTTAAAAACCGACATCAGCAACCACCACTTAAAAATCCCCTCAAAAACGTTCTATCAACTTGATGACTTTGGCGTGCCCACACATCCCATAGAGGTCGCTGGGACACCATTCGATTTTCAACAGTTAACACCGCTTAAAACAGCATTAAAAGAACTAAAAAATAGTAACACAAAAGGCATCGATCATCCTTATGTTGTGTCGCCTTTAGGATTGATTACTTTATACGAGCCACAGTCGGGTCGAAAAATGGAGATGCAAAGTACGTACGATGGCTTAGTCGTTTACACCAATAATCAAGTCAGTACGCATACGTTTATGCCAAACGTCAAAGATCGTCGTTATTTAGGCATTTGTTTAGAAGCGCAACACATTCCAAACGACGTGCATCGCGACACAGAACCGCGTTCAAAGCTTGCGTCTTTTAAGACACGAAAACACAGTATTTGGTATCGTTTCTCATGTGATGCATCAAACGGTTAAACTAAACGTTTAACACCATCGGAAATCTTCGTTAAATAAATTTCGGGTGTTAGATCAAACCGATCTTGATACGCTTGAATCAAGGTATCAAACGACGGTAATTTTCCTTGGTACAACGCAAGCATCGTGCCGCCAAAACCAGCCCCTGTCATCCGTGCGCCTAGCGCCCCAAGTTTTCGGTGACCTTCAACTAAAAAATCAAGCTCTTCACAAGACACCTCAAAATCTTCTTTAAGTGAGGTGTGAGAAGCATTTAGCAGTACTCCAAAGCGCGCGTACGACTTGGTTTCTAGAGCATCAATGGCCTCCAAAGTACGCGCGTTTTCAGTCACCACATGGCGCCCTCGCTTTTGAAGCAAAGGGGCTAGTGATTCACTGTAGACGTTCCATTCAGATAACGATATCTGACCTAAAGGCTTTGTTAAACCCTCTCCGACAGCTTTAACCGAGGCAAATCGTTCATTGTACGCACTGCTTACGAGCGTGCGTTTTTTATGGGTGTTTGTGAGCACCAACGTATGATTCTCCATCGAAAATGGGACATAACTGACGTCTAG
>SKKW01000152.1:0-2676 GCA_007123535.1 Candidatus Izemoplasma sp.
CATTCGAAGCACCTAATGCGTCAAATAAATCAACCACATCGTCACGATTAAGTTCAACGGTGCTGATCGGATTCTCTTCATCAAAGACGTTCGCTTGTTGCATGACGCCTACCGCAAGCGAGAGAATCTGCCCTAGCTCACGGATTTCATCGTTCCAGTTGAGACCTTCAAGCGGCGATAAATCAATCTCATCATCACCAAATTCCGCAACCAAAGCTCTCACCGCCACCGGCATAAAGGCCTCCACAAGTTTTGAATCCGCTAAGCGATTGAAGGCTTCGCTGATGGCCGAAGGGTCAAGCGTCCCTGGGTCGATTTCATCGTCCGCAAAGAGCGTCGTGATGTCCGCAATGATCGCCAGCTCACGGCGAATGGGAATGTTAACATCTTCGTAATCTAAGGAAAACACTTGGTCGAAAAGAATTAAATAATAAGGGGTGCCACCAAAGGCGACTTGATCGAACGCTCGAACGATTGGGTTATTGACAAACCCGTCCACCGCCTCACGTAAATCATCAATGCCTTCAATGTCATCCATCGGATCATTAAGCAGTTGAATATCACTTTCTTGAATGGTCGTATTTTCTGCATCAAACGCATCCGCAATCACAAGCAAGCTTTGGTTGATGTTCATCACACCACCCAGTAAGATCAGCAACATCGAGACGGCCGCAATGCCGTGTAAAGCACCAACCACCGCACCCATGCCACGTTTGCGTATCTTTTTACGTGAGCCTTCTTCACGAGGGACTCTGACAAAGATTAAGCCCACAAGACGAGTGATGAGCCAATAAATCACGGAGACTACCGTAAAATAAATCAGTGCCCACACCAACTTCACTGCGAAGAGGGCGACAGATTCAAAGAAGGCCGCGGACTCCGGATTGTCGGTTAAAAACGCAAAATCATCGCCTAAAGATTCATCCAAGACATTGTCAATGGTGACTTCAAGCGTAGGGCCTGCGACGTCACCAGCCAGTTCAAGTCCCGGTAACGGCGACGTATAAATCAACTGTGTGACGGTGTTTAAAGTAACAAAAAAGACAACATAAAAAATCAGTGTCACAATCAGGTAGTAAAGACTTTTACGGTAGCCACGTAAATATCCACGTAAGACCGCAAACAAAATCGTACCACCTAAAATCGCTGTAAAGATGAGATTATAATCCATCGTAAACTCCTTTAAATGTTGGGACGTTGGGTGTATCTTAAATTTATCTTATTATACACTATGGTAAAGGCCTTACAAAATGTTCTGTCTGTAAACAAACTAAGTTACAACTTTTTTTTGCTAAAAGGTCAAACGAACGTAGAACATTTGTTTTTAGGTTGAGAGTGTGTTGAGGCTTCACACAAATCAAAAATACGCTATAATGGCGTAGAGGGATTCTATGCAAGAAATCAAAGAAGAACTAACACTCGTCTTAAAAGGACGCACGTGGGACGCGATCATTCCACCGATTGTGTTCACCGCGTTACTCAACGTTTCAACGCTCCTCGTTGCGGCGCTTTTTGCGCTTGTTAGCGCGGCTTTATTGACGGTAAGAAGGGTGTTCAATAAACAACCCATCGGCTACGCTGCGGCTGGGTTTTTAAGTGTCTTGTTGGCCACCTTGTTTAGTCTTTACCGCCAACAAGCGGGCGACTTTTTCTTACCGGGGTTCATTACCAGCGGAATCTTCAATCTGTTTTTACTTCTCAGTGTGTTTGTTAAAAGACCATTCGCCGCACTCGCTTCACACATTAGTCGTGGTTGGCCCCTTGATTGGTTTTGGCGATCGGATATCCGGCCCGCTTACAGTGAAGTCACCTTGTTTTGGTTTTTCTTTTTCTCTTTAAGATGGGGGTTTCAATTTTCGCTTTATTTAAGCGATCAACTATCGTCACTCGCCTTATGGAACGTTGTGTTGAGTGCGCCGGCGATTGTGATTGTGTTAATTTTTTCTTATGTTTATGGCATGGCCCGTTTAAGACATTTAGGCGGTCCAGGCGTGGATGAATATATGACCCACCAAACTCCACCGTATCGGGGGCAACGTCGTGGCTTTTAATTTAAACGTCTCGAAAGACATGCAAATGCGTTTAACCGAGCATCGCCGGCAGTTACACCAAATGCCCGAGCTCGATTTTTCCTGTCCCAAAACCAACGCGTATTTGTCCCATGTTTTAATGGGGTTAGGCTATGAACTGACGCCCGTGGCGCAAAGTGGCCTCTTAGCGTTTAAACCTGGCAAACAGGCTAAAACGATTGCGTTTAGGGCGGACATGGACGGCTTACCCATTCAAGAGAAGAATCCTGTCAGTTACCGTTCGAAACATGAGGGTGTGATGCATGCGTGTGGGCATGATGCGCACATGGCGATGTTGTTAGGTTTTGCAGAAACGATATCAAACGCCTCCCTTGACCTGAGTGTCCTTTTGATTTTTGAACCCGCGGAAGAAACGCTTGGGGGCGCTCAGTATATTGTGAGTGATCCACAGTATCAAGCCTATGACATTGACGCGGTCTATGCTCTGCATGTCGATCCCCACACCCCTTTTGGTAAACTTGCGGTCAGTGAAGGCATCATGACCGCGCAAGATGGCGATTTAGACATCACCATTCAAGGGCGTAGTGTGCATGGCACGACGCCAGATGAAGGTCGTAATGCGCTTTTAGCCGCCAGTGATTTAGCG
>SKKW01000064.1:0-2675 GCA_007123535.1 Candidatus Izemoplasma sp.
GAAATGAATGTCATGGTAAGGTTCATTTGCGTCATTTGAAATGTTGCGAACACAAAAAGGAACGTCATGCGCACCACTTCAACAAACTGCTCGCCCACAAACATCCGATACGTGTCGACATCGGTCGTCACACGCTGAATCAAGTCGCCGGTTTCCGCATTTGTGTGGTAACTGTAGCGCAAGTTTTGAAGGTGTTTGTAAAGACTGTTACGTAGGCCATAGGCAACGCGCTCGGTGAAATTGGCTAAAAGCACGCGTTGTGAGAAAATCATGATGACGCGAATGATGGTAAACAACACGCTGACCACGGCCACAAGAATCAGCTGTTGTTGAACCGTATCCGCCATCAACCAACGTTGTACGAGACGCGGAAGGTTTGAAGGTTCTGAACCGAAAATATAATCCACGATGTGCTGCACAAACAGTGGTGGAAGCGTTCTGAAATATTGCAGTAAAAAGATGATGAAAAGGCCACTCAAATAAAGGTGGAAGGAGCCTTTCATCCATTTGGTAAATCGTCTAAATTGTGTCATGCGGTTGTCCTTTCTTGAAAAAAAAAAAAAAAAACACTGTCTCTCCGTTGAAAGACAGTGTTTACACACTTATAAAATACGGTCTTTGCACCCGGGTGAGATGTATGCATAATAAAAAACGCTGTTGAATTGACGTACTTTAATCATGATCTCACCTCCTTGACATTAAGTCCACTTAAGTTTAGCATAGCTCAACAAAGATGTAAACGCTTTTTAGGCTGCAAATTGTGCATGATACAGATTGTAATAAAAGCCTTTTTGCTCTAAGAGCGATTCATGTGTGCCTTGTTCAATAAGTTTCCCATGGTCAATGACAAGGATTTTATCGGCTTTTTGAATGGTTTGTAGGCGATGCGCAATGACAATCGACGTACGGTTTTTCATGAGTGTTTCAAGAGACGCTTGAATTTTTGCTTCTGTGCGCGTGTCAATGTTTGAAGTGGCTTCATCTAAAATTAACAAATCTGGGTTGTTTAATAAGGTACGAGCAATGCTGATGAGCTGACGTTCCCCTTGAGAGAAATTTTGTCCCCCCTCAGTCACAAGCGTATCGTAACGTTTAGGAAGTTTGGCAATAAAGTCATGCGCACCGGCCGCTTTTGCGGCTTCAATGACGTCTTTTTCACTCGCAGAAAAGTCCCCATAGTGAATGTTTTCAAACACGGTACCTTTAAACAAGTGCGTATCCTGAAGCACGATGCCAATGCGTTTGCGAAGCGCATCTATTTGATACTCTGTAATGTCTTTATCGTCTATTTTAATCCGCCCTTGATCTAAATCGTAAAAACGATTCAGCACTTTAATGGTGGTCGTCTTTCCGCCCCCTGTTGGCCCAACAATCGCAATGAGTTCTCCGGGTTTAGCGTCAAAGGTAATGTCTTCTAAGACTTTGACTTCAGGGGTGTAGCTGAAATGAACCCCTTCAAACGCTAAAGCTCCCTTAAAGGTGTCAATGGCGTCCTCACCATCATGTTCATATTCACTAGGCGTGTCGATCAGCTCAAAGACGCGTTCTGCCCCAGCGATGCCTTGCATCAGGGCGTTAAACTGTTGGCCTAAGTTACTGATAGGCATAATAAACTGTCTTGAATATTGTGACACCCCGGCAATTTGACCAATCGTGATAAAGGGAGCGCCTACTGAAATAAACAAGGCTGCGCCTACCGCAATGACCACGAGGTAGATGAGGTTATTTAAAAACAAGATGAAAGGCCATAAAATACCTGCATAAAACTGTGCCATGAAGCCAGCTTTTTTGAGTTTTTTATTTTCATCAGAAAATTCTTCGGTAAAGGCCGCTTCTTGACCATAAAGTTTAACCACTTTAATGCCTGAGATGTTTTCTTCGATGATGCCGTTAAGCGCGGCTAAATGGATTTGTTGTTCTTTAAAGCCTTTGCGTGTCTTCTTACTGATGACGACAACAAACACCAAAATGATCGGGATAAAGCCTATAACAACCAGCGATAAAGCCCAGTTTAGACGGAACATCAACACGGTCACACCAATTAAGATGATGGTGCTATTAATAAATTCTAAGACGGTCTGACCGAGCGATTGACTGATCAAATCAATGTCGTTTGACACTCTAGAAACTAAATCGCCAGCGCCTTTTTCATCGTAGTATGATATGGGTGCTTTTAACAACTTATCAAACGCTTCCTCACGAATTTGCTTGACGATTTTTTGAGCGATGCGAACCATCGTAAAGCGTGAGATAAAACGTACTAAAGAATTGATGACCGCGATGCCCAAGATTATCAGAACAATACGGTAAACCCCGGCAAATTCGAACGCTAAAAAGTAATCGTCTAAAGCAATACTAAACAACGTTGGGATGAGTAAGTTAAGAAGCGTCGCAACAATCAGAGTTAATGCAATGAACACAATGGCCACTTTATAAATACCTAAGTACCCAATGAGTCGCATCACCGTATGACGAATGTTTTTAGGTTTAGGCCCCATCATCGGTCCACGGTTTCGACGCATACCGCCTTGCGGCTTAGGTGCCTTGGTTGGATCGATGGTTTTTAAAAGTTCTGCTTTAAGTTCGCGTTTTGATAGTATTTTCTTAGGCATGTTTCTGACCTCCTATATCAAGCTGTGAGGCCGCAATTTCTTGATAAACATGGCTGGTTTTTA
>SKKW01000059.1:0-2651 GCA_007123535.1 Candidatus Izemoplasma sp.
CGATCTTCTGGGGTCGGTTCCGTTTGACCTTTCGGGGTCACTTTACCGACTAAAATGTCGCCTTCTTCAACTTCGGCGCCAGGAATGATGATGCCTCGTTCATCTAAGTAACGACGGCCATCTTCCCCAACGTTAGGAATTTCACGGGTGATTTCTTCTTTGCCGAGCTTTGTATCACGCGCTTCGACATCGTATTTTTCAATATGAACAGACGTATACACGTCTTCTTTTACTAAACGCTCACTTAAAATGACCGCATCTTCATAGTTATAGCCATTCCATGTCATAAACGCCACGACGACGTTACGACCTAAAGCGAGTTCTCCTTGGTCCATTGAAGGACCGTCTGTGATGATTTCACCAGCCGTGACCGTATCGCCTGGTCTTACGAGTGGCTTTTGGTTAAAGCAGGTCCCTTGGTTTGAACGTTCAAACTTAATAAGTTCATAACGATCTTTTTTATTATCCGCACGTTTAATCACGATGTGTTTTGAATCCACGGTCTCAACGACCCCATCGTGGAGTGCCACAATGCACGCACCAGAATCTTTTGCGGCTTTATATTCAATCCCGGTCCCAACAAAAGGCGCTTCTGGTCTTAACAGTGGAATCGCTTGACGTTGCATGTTTGCACCCATGAGGGCACGGTTCGCATCGTCATGCTCTAAGAAAGGAATACAAGCGGTGGAAATCGAGACAATCTGTTTAGGGGACACGTCGATGTATTCTAAGTCTTTGCTTGGATACATTTTGGTTTCGCCCATATGTCGGGCCACCACGTTGTCATCTAAAACATTGCCCTCATCATCAAGATGAATGTTGGCTTGTCCGATGTAGTAATTTTCTTCTTCGTCTGCGGACATGTACACTGAACGATTACTAATTTTCTTGCCTAAAAGTTTCCCGTCTTTATCTTTAAGGTCATCAACTTCAATGTAAGGCGTTTCCATGAAGCCAAATTGATTGACACGAACGTAAGACGCTAACGAGTTGATCAGACCGATGTTTTGACCTTCCGGTGTTTCAATCGGACAGATGCGACCGTAGTGTGAATAGTGAACGTCTCGTACTTCAAAGCCAGCACGATCACGGGTAAGACCACCAGGACCTAAAGCTGAAATTCGACGTTTGTGAGTCAGTTCATCGAGTGGGTTCGTTTGGCTCATAAACTGACTGAGTTGTGAAGAACCAAAGAATTCTTTGAGTGAAGAGGTTAAAGGACGAATGTTGATAAGATCTTTAGGTGTCACTTCATCGATGTCTTTGGTGGACATACGATCTTTAACGTTCTTCTCTAACTTTGACAGGCCGATACGGAATTGGTTCTTTAAAAGTTCACCAATCAAACGTAAGCGGCGGTTGCCTAAGTGATCAATGTCATCAAGACGACCAAAATCCTCAAATAAATTGAGGTAATAATTGATTGAGGCGATGATGTCAGAGGTGACGATGTGTTCTTTCGTTTCGTTTTGATTGTTCCCGATCACACGCAGTTTGACTTCTTCATCATTTTTGTTGACATGATAAACGTCAACCACTTCAACATGGGCTAAGTCCAACATCAGTGCAGGATCGCTTAACGTTTGTTCGATGGTTTCTTTGAGTTCTTGAAGTTTGATTTTTCCTTCACTCTCAACAAACGCTTTTTCAGTGGTCCCAAGATGTTTAAAGTACCCTTTTAAGGCCGCTTGTGGCGTGATGTAGTTTTGCGTTTTAATCATCGCAAGTTTTTCATCATCACTTAAATAAGCCAAAGCCGCGTTGGCGTCTAAAATATCTTTTTGAGCGTTGAAAGCATATTCTAAATCATCGTTTAATACGCCCGTAATCGGTTGTCTTAAGCAATGTCTTTTAGTGGCTAAATCACGAAGATTATCGCGTGTAAGGATATGCCCTTTAGCGTAGTAAACTTCGCCCGTTTCTGGGTCGACAATGTCGCTGGCTAACGTTTTGTGACGTAAGTGCGCCAGAACATCAAGTTTTTTATTCACTTTATAACGGCCCACCGCCGCGAGTTCATACCGTTTCGCGTCAAATAGACGGCTGGTGAAGAAGTTCATGGCCCCATCGATGGTGGCGGTTTCCCCTTGGCGAAGTTTTGAATAAACTTCTAAAATGGCTTCTTCAGGCGTTTGAGTATGATCGCGTTGAAGTGTTTCTTCTAAAAATTTATTGTTCGCAAACAGCGTCGCAATGCTGTTATCATCGCTCATGCCAAGCGCTCTTAAAAGCGTGGTCAGAGGGATCTTTTTCGAACGGTCGAGTTTGACAAAAAGCGCGTCTTTAGCGTCCATTTCATACTCTAACCATGCGCCACGGTTTGGAATGACTTGACCTAAATAACGACGTTTAAACTTTTTCTTTTCAATGTCCACGGCGTAAAACACACCGGCTGAACGGACAATCTGTGAAACAATAACACGTTCAGAACCGTTAATAACAAAGGAAGCTCGGGGAGTCATGAAAGGGAAATCCCCCATGAAGATTTTACGCGCTTGGATTTCACCAGTTTCATTGTTTACGAGACGAACGTGAACGTATAGCGGTTTCGCATACGTTAGTTCTTTTTCTTTCGCCTCAGCAATGGTGTACTTCGGCTCATCAAACTCATACCCTTCGAAGTAGAGTTCTAAATCTCCCGTAAAGTTTTC
>SKKW01000078.1:0-10210 GCA_007123535.1 Candidatus Izemoplasma sp.
CGTTGCCGTCCCTACGACCGCAGGAAGCGGTTCAGAAGGCACCATCGCGGCGGTCATCACCGACAGCGAACGAGGCATTAAGTTTGCAATCACCGATTTATCTTTGATTCCTAAGTTTGCTATTTTAGATCCGACGTGGCTGGTGGGCTTGCCCAAAACTGTAGCTGCACAAACCGGTATGGATGCTTTGACGCATGCTGTTGAAGCCGCACTTAGTCAAAGCGCTACTAAAAAGACAAATCACTACGCATATGAAGCGATGAGTTTAATCAAAACCAATTTGCAAAAGGCGATGTCTGACCCACATGACTTAGAGGCGCAAACAGCCATGTTGAAAGCCAGTCATCTTGCCGGCTTAGCGTTTACGCGCGCATATGTTGGTTACGTTCATGCGTTAAGTCATCCACTCAGCGCTCGGTATAACACGCCTCATGGGTTAGCCAATGCGATGTTGTTACCACGTGTTTTAAGAATGTATGGCAAAAAGATCCACGTCAAACTTATCGCCCTTAATCATCACCTTGCGTTAGAAAACGCAGATGATCCTAACAGTTTCATTCATTTTATTGAAGCCTTAAACGATCAACTTGGCATGCCAAAAACATTGCCTGAGATTGAAGAACAAGATATCGCTTGGCTCATCCAACAAGCGAAAAAAGAAATCCATCCTACCTACCCAGTACCAACCTACTTAAAGGACGTAGAGCTTGAAGAACTTTATGCCTCCATGAATGCAAAGGAGCACACACCATGACATTTGAAACCTACTTAAAAGAGCAAAAAAACACGTCAACAAACCTCATCGATGAAGCCATCCATTACGCGCTTAGTGCGGGTGGGAAACGCATTCGTCCAAAGCTGTTTTTCAGCGTGCTTGAAAGCTATGGCATGGCGATTGAGCCTTACTACCCTGTCGCCTTAGCCATTGAAAAAGTTCACACGTACTCATTGGTTCATGATGACTTACCCGCAATGGACGACGACGATCTTCGTCGTAACCAACCCACCGTGCATAAGCAATACAATGAATGGGTCGCAATCTTAACAGGGGATGCCCTGTTAACGGATGCTTTTTTTGACCTCGCTCAATGTGACACTCTAAGCGCGAAGCAAAGCAAAGATCTAGTTAGAATCTTAGCTTTAAAGGCTGGGTCAAAGGGCATGGTGTATGGGCAAACCCTCGACATGGAAAGTGAAAATCAAACCATCAATTTTGATGTTTTAGAACAAATACACACTCATAAAACCGCGCATCTGATTCAAGCGTCGTTAATGATGGGGGCCATCGTTGCTAAGCCTGAAGATGTCCATTTGTGGGAACAAATCGGCCATCATTTAGGCATCCTCTTTCAAATTCAAGATGACATTTTAGAACATACATCCGATGCGGTCACACTGGGTAAATCAAAAACCGATGACCGCAAAAAGAAACAAACGTATGTGTCTTTTCTAGGCTTAGAAAAAGCTCAAGAAGCCTTAAAAAATCATCGTGAAAAAGTGTTCATGTTACTTTCAAAAATGACCTTAAAAGACCAGGCGTTTGACACACTATTTAAAACCATTTTAAATCGGACACATTAAGGAGTCGTTCAATGAATGGATTAAAAGCGCATGCGCTATGGCGCGGCAAACTTAGAATAGCGTTGGTGCCTGAAGTGACTACTATGAACGATTTAGCGCTGGCATACACACCTGGGGTGGGCGAAGCTGCTAAAGCCATCGCTGAAGATTCCAGCCAAACCAATCAGCTCACTTGGCGTGGTCGTTTGGTGGGTGTCATCAGTGATGGCAGTGCGGTTTTAGGCTTAGGAGCCGTGGGACCAGAAGCTGCGCTTCCCGTAATGGAAGGGAAATGTTTGTTATTTAAACGTTTTGCGGATTTAGATGCTATCCCCTTAGTGCTAAACACCCCTACTAAAGAAGCGTTTGTTGACACCGTCAAAGCGCTTGCGCCTTCCTTTGGCGCGATTAACTTAGAAGATATTAAGGCGCCAGAATGCGTTTGGATTGAACAAACACTCAAAGACGCCCTTGATATCCCGGTTTTTCATGACGATCAACATGGCACTGCGATTGTCGTCCTCGCAGGCCTGCTCAACGCGTTAAGCGTGGCTAAAAAAAGACTCGATGAAGTCCGTGTCGTCATCAGTGGGCTTGGCGCAGCTGGCTCCGCGGTCGTACGGTTATTGCACCGTGCAGGGTGTCGTCACATCAGTGGCTATGATGTAGCCGGGCAGTTGTTGCCAAATCGTGTGAATACGTCGTTAGAAGAAGAACTTATACCTTATCTCGATGCGCGCCCAATGGGGACGCTTCAAGAAGCGCTTAAAGACGCAGATGTCTTTATTGGGGTGTCAGCAGGAGCCCTTTTAACCAGTCAAGACATTCTAACGATGGCGCCTAAAGCGATTGTCTTTGCGCTTGCCAACCCCATGCCTGAAATTTCTTATGATGAAGCTCAACGTGGCGGCGCGTATGTTGTTGCCACAGGTCGCTCTGATGCACCAAATCAAATCAACAATGTGCTTGCATTTCCGGGGTTGTTAGATGCCGCACTGAAACTTGGCATCACACGATTTGATACGCGTCATTACTTAGCCGCGGCTAAAGCGATCGCTTCATGCGTGGAAGAACCTCATGCGTTGCGCATCGTACCAACCGTCTTTGAAGCATCACTTAATGAGGCCATTTTTAAGGCTTTAAAAAACACTCAAACGTAAGTGTTTGAGTGTTTATAGGGTTAACCACTATGGTTGCCACCATTGACACAAAGAATTTGATTCGAGATAAAGCTTGACGCTTCATCCGCAAAGAATAAGGCAGCATGCGCCATATCGTCAGGAGTCCCTAGACGGCGCATGGGGACTTGTTCAATGTACGCTTTTTTCTGTGCTTCAGTGACGTAACTGGTCATGGGTGTTTCAACCAGGCCAGGTGCTATAATATTCACGGTAATGTTATGTGGCCCCAGTTCTTTGGCGAGCGATTTCGTAAGCCCGTGCAAAGCTGCTTTCGACGCGGCGTAATTAACATTGAGTGCTCGTCCCGTAATGGCAATGCCACTCGAGACGTTAATAATACGCCCAAAATGCGCCTCTTTCATCGGTGGGACCGCAAATTTGATTAGATTGTATACCGCTTTTAAATTGACGTTCATGACTGCGTCAAAATCGGCTTCATCCATGACGTCAATGGCCGCATCTTTTTTAAGACCAGCGTTGTTGACTAACACGTCTAAACGGCCAAAAGCATTGAGCACATGTTCAACAGTTTCTTGTGCTTCTTTGTGCTTTTCAAGTTCAGCTTGAATGATTAAGGCCTCTTGACCTTGAGCTAAGACAAATTCTTTGAGTTCTCTGGCTTTCGTGATGTTTTGATGCGTATGAATCACAACATGATAACCTGCTTTGGCGAACCCTTTGACAAATCCTTCCCCGATGCCTCCAGTAGCACCGGTGATTAACACAACACGTTCGTTCATGGCTTTCCCTCCAGTCTCCTTATTGTACCAAGTTAATTCAAAAGGCGCTACTCATACGTTTAGCGTCAGAAAGGATGGTTTATTATGAAATGGGTTATTTTCTTAAGTAGTTTAGGCACCCTTGCGATGAGTGGTGTTTTGGTGTATGGCTTTACAGCAGGCTCTTTTTTTGAAGATGGCGGTCAACTCATGCAAAATCCTTGGGGGATTGTGTCACTCGTCGACTTATACGTGGGCTTTGTGCTTTTTTCAATTTGGATTGTTTACCGTGAAACCACATGGTGGGTGAGTGTGCTTTGGGTTGCGCTGATGATGGTGTTTGGCTTTCTAACCGCCAGTGTGTATTTGACTATACACGCCATTAAACATAAAGATAACGCGAAAGCTTTGTTGCTTGGCAAACATTATCACACCTAAGATGATTAACTTTTTCTTATCTTCTTTGATTATCAAAGAAAAGCACAGATAAATTGAAAACGCTTTAACTTTATGATATAGTTATATCAAGATAATTCTAAAAAGAGACCGAGACGAAAACTGTCAACGCATGTTGATTTTTGCTCGGTCTTTTTTTAAAAACAAACAAAAGGAGAAACCAAAGTGAAAAAGATTCTAAATGCACCTGAACAAGTTGTTGAAGAAATGATGCTAGGCATGGCTGAAGCACACAAAGACATCGTCCACCGTGTTGGTGATACGAGAGTGCTCGCACGAAACTACGAAGGCGCTGGTAAAGTAGGCCTTATTAGTGGTGGCGGATCCGGTCACGAACCCACTCATGCAGGCTTTGTTGGTCAAGGGATGTTGTCGGCGGCTGTGTTTGGTGATGTGTTCACCTCACCCACACCGGATCAAGTTTATGAAGCTGTTAAAGCGGCCGATAAAGGCGCGGGCGTTTTCATGGTCATTAAAAATTACACCGGTGACGTCTTAAACTTTGAAATGGCCAAAGACATGGCTGAAGCGGAAGGCATTGACGTGGATTTCTGCATTACCAAAGACGACATTGCGGTTGAAGACAGTCTTTATTCAGACGGTCAACGTGGTGTGGCAGGCACCATCTTTGTGCATAAAATTTTGGGTTACTATGCTGAACAAGGCGCTTCTTTAAAAGAATTAAAAGAGCTTAGTGAAAAATTATTGCCACAAATGAAAACGATTGGGTTAGCTTTATCGCCTGCGATTGTACCTGAACAAGGAAAACCTGGCTTTGAACTGGCAGACGATGAAATTGAATTTGGTATTGGGATTCATGGCGAACCTGGTTATCAACGTGTGAAATTACAACCATCTAAAGCGATGGCAGAAGAGATTTATGCTAAGTTACGTAAAGCGCTAGCATTAAAAGCAGGCGACGATGTGGTTGTTTTGGTCAACGGCATGGGCGGCACTCCTTTAATGGAACAGTATGTCTTTGTCAATGATGTTTTAGGATTGCTCAAAACCGATAAAGTCAACGCTGTCAAAACAATGGTTGGCGATTATATGACATCCATTGAAATGGCGGGCTTATCACTCACGCTCATGAAAGTCACAGATAAAGCTTGGTTAGACGCGCTTAACGCTCCAGTGAAAACCATCGCATGGTAGGTGTTGGCTCAATGGATTTAAACAACGCACAGCAATGGCTTTCAAGATTTTTTGATTACATCGAAGAACACAAAGCGTATCTAAGTGAACTTGATAACCCGATTGGCGATGGCGATCATGGCCATAATATGGCCCGCGGTGCCAAAGCTGCACGCGAAGCCTTAGAAGCCACACCACCCACCTCGCTTGAGATGATGTTTAAAACGGTTGGTATGAGCTTACTTTCAAAAGTGGGTGGGGCGTCTGGACCACTTTATGGTTCTGTCTTTTTAGCGTTTGCCAATCAGTTGAAAGGCCAAGATGAGATTAAGGATCCAAAAACATTGTTTGCCTCAGGCTTAGAAGCCATTGTCAGACGAGGCAAAGCGTCGGTTGGTGAAAAAACGATGGTGGATGTTTGGACACCTTTTACTGAAAAACTTAATCAAGCGGTGTCATCTGAAGACATTGAGTCCATGGTTTTAGCGACCAAACCACTTAAAGCGACCAAAGGACGAGCCGCCTATGTTGGCGACCGATCGATTGGCCATATTGACCCAGGATCTTACTCTTCAGGGTTGTTCTTTAAAGCGTTTATTGAGGCACACCACTAATGCAAGGCATCGTGATAGTCTCCCACGCTTATGGGATTGCTGAAGGCCTTAAAGCGCTGTTAAGTGAGATTGCTTCTGACATCCCTATTACCACAGCTGGGGGTTTAGATGAAGCGACCATTGGAACGAACCTCCCACGTGTGAGTGATGCAATCGAGCAAAATCCAGCGCAAACGTTACATGTTTTCTATGATTTGGGCAGTGCGCTTATGAATGTTGAAATGGCCGAAGAGATGACGGAAAAAAATCTCATTGTGCATAAAGCTGCACTGGTTGAAGGTGCCTTTATTGCTGCCGCCATGATCATGAGTCAAGCGGACGCTGAAAAGATCACGGAAGAACTAAAAAAACTGATCGTCAAATAACAAAAAACGACACTCGCACAAAGAGTGTCGTTTTTACTTAACGATTTTAGAAAAAAAACGTATAATGGTGTTTAAAGGATGATTGTTATGACTTTAGAACTCTTTATCGGCGTCGCTCTCATTTTAATGTTAGCTGCCTTTGTCAAAGGAGTCAGTGGCTTTGGCTCATCATTGATTGCAATCCCGTTGATTGCAGCGTTTTTTTTGGTGCCTCAAGAAACACGCGCCTTGGTGGTGACAATCAATCTGTGCTTAAATGTCTTTATGCTTGTGAAAGCACGTTCATTTAATATTGAGGCTTTTAAGACTTTTTTACCGCTCATTTTATCTGTGGTGGTCGCTTCATTGGTCAGTGGGTTGTTTCTTGGTCGCTTTGATGGCGGCTATTTTACCGCCTTGTTGTCAGTGTTATTGATTTTAACTGCCATTAATAAACTTTTGGCAAAATCATGGGTCATTCGTCATGCTGAGCGCTATTTTATTCCAGTAGGACTGTTAAGCGGTGCACTTAATACCTTATTGGGCGCGGGCAGTGTCCCTGTGCTCATTTATTTAGGCAATAGCGATTTAAAAAAAGAGGACTTTCGCATCACGATCGTCCTATTCTTATTCGTTTTAAACAGCAGTTCCTTAGTGTCATTCACACTTAACCAGCAATATCCCTTATGGATACTTTGGTTTTCTGTTGCGTTGTTGCCTTTTGTTTTAGTTGGGAATATTTTTGGGATGAAGATGCAAGGGTTCATCCCACAAAGAACGTTTGATGTATTGATTAGTCTATTCTTAATTGTGATGGGCCTCAACAGTGTTTTCGGGTTGTTTTAATACCCCGCAATCGTCCCCTCACAGCGTGTTTCGGTGGCTCCGTGAATACGTTTCGTCTTAGGGTTTAAAAACAATATTTGACCCCGCCCAAAATAACCGATTTCTTCTTGGACACGAATGTCGTGTCCTTTTTCTTTTAAAGCGTTCATCAAAGCAGGATCAAAACTAGGCTCAACTTGTACTTCGAGCCCTTTCATCCATTGCCATCTCGGAACATCCAACGCTTTTTGGAGGGAGTAGCCTCGGTCTAGAATATGTGCGAGCACTTGTGCGTGTCCTTGCGGCTGCATAAACCCGCCCATGAGTCCAAAGGGACCCAGTGGAAGATCATCTTGCATAAGAAACGCAGGGATGATGGTGTGTAAGGTCTTTTTTCCTGGTTTCAGTGCATTCACATGCTCTTTTTCTAATGAAAAGCCGAGCGCTCGGTTGTTCATCGCCACACCTCGACCAGGGACAACCATACCTGAACCGAAACCGAGATAATTACTTTGAATTAAAGACACCATGTTGCCTTCTTTATCGACGCTGGCGAGATACACCGTGCCCCCATCTTTAGCAGCGTCTTGATCTAAATTCTGTGCTTGATTTTGGATGACCTTAGCTTGTGCTTTTAAATTATTTGGGTCAAGTAATGTTTCTGGATTCAATCGTAGGTGATCAGGATCCGTGATGGCGTTGAATCCATCTTTAAAAGCGATTTTTGTCGCTTCAATCATTTGGTGGACTTGATCAACCTCATTATTTGGCAAGGCACTGTGTTCTAAAATGCCTAAGGTTTGAAGGGCGATCAGCCCTTGAGTCGGCGGAGGCATTTCGTAAACATCAACCCCTCTAAAGCGTGTTTTCATCGGTTCGACCCAGCGGACTTGATAGGTGGCTAAATCGTCATGCGCCATCACGCCACCACGCGCTTTTAAATAGCGCACCATCTCATCAGCAAGCACCCCTTGATAGAACCATGAGGATCCTTGTTCACCTAAGGTTTTAAGGGTCTTTGCATGATCGAGTAGTGGCACTTTTGAGCCAATAGGTTTTGTTTCCGTACCAAAGGTGTCAAAAAAACTTTGCATCGCTTGAACATCGTTCTGCGCTTGATAACGTTTGATCGCTCTTGACCAATAATAATGAAGAGTCTTAGTCATCAAGACGCCCTCTTGTGCCACCTTAGCTGCAGGCGCTAAGTTTTTTGCAAAAGAACGATTCCCAAAACGTTGTGTTAAAGCTTCCCACCCGGCGGGTGTGCCGGGGACCATCGCGTTGATGGCGCCAAAGGTTGGCATTTTTTCATGGCCATGGGCCTTTAAATGCTCAATTGTAAGTCCTTTAGGTGAGGGACCTGACGCATCTAAAGCATAAAGCTGGCCTTGATACCAAACGATCGCAAAAAGGTCACTGCCGATGCCGTTAGATGTTGGTTCACATACAGTTAAAGCGGCAGCTGCGGCGACAGCTGCATCGATCGCATTGCCACCTTGCCTCAAAACTTCACAGCCAATGCGTGCGGCTTGGGGGACGCTGGTCGCCACAGCTCCGTGTGAAAATGTTTTATCTTGATTCTGAAACATCATGCTCACCTCTTAAACAGTGTATCATAGGTTGTGTATGAATCAGTCTTTTTAGCGTATCTTAACGCTCAAAGACAAAAATATGATTAAATGGAAGTAAAGCAAAGAAAAGAGGAAGATTATGACAACATTTACTGCGTGGCTGAGAGCTTCTCGTATTCCTGCTCAATTGTTTATCTTTCCTAGTTTATTGCTAGGTCAAATGATATATTTCTATCAAACAAGTACATTTAGCTCAGGGCGTTTTTTGGGACTATTTATCTTTGGTTTAGTGAATCATTTCTTTATTGTTTACGCGAACGATTATGCAGATTACGAGACGGATCGCTTAAATGAAACCTATACACCATTTACAGGTGGTTCTAGAGTGTTAGTTGAAGGCGTTTTATCTCGTCAATCGCTCTTAAAAGGGACCCTCATTATGATGGTTATCATAGTTCTATTAACCGCCTATTTCGCTTGGCTTGTCAGCTCTTTAATACCTATTATTCTTGGGCTTTTGGGCTTGTTTTTACTCCATGCGTACAGCTTTTCGCCCATCAAACTTTCGTATCGTGGATTTGGTGAAGTCTTGCAAATGCTGGGGGTCGGTGTGGTGTTGCCATTGCTAGGGTATACGGTCCAGGGGGGCCTTATTCAAAACATTCCATTCAGTATTATCTTAATTTTACTACCTTCACAACTGTCGATGGCCTTTGGTACCTCACTCACTGATCAGCCCTCCGATGCTCGATCAAATAAACATACATCAGCGGTGATCTTAGGCGTGCCTTTAGCGCGTAAAGTGATGGTGTTGTGGTTTGTTATTTCGTTAAGTCTTTTATGGCAAGCGCCTGATTTACGAGAACTAGGCACGCCATTAATCACACTCACTGTGATCATTGTTATCTTGCTCATCGCCCAAACCTATTTAGCGTTTAACAGCAAAACGCTTCCAGGAAAACCATGGATGTTTTGGTTAACCTTTATGAGTATTCTCACCAACACCACTTTTGTTTTTGGGGTCAGTTGGTTATTGTGGGTGGCGTCGGTATGAATGTAGAAGTCATTGATTTGTTTGAAAATTTTAAATTGCATTATCATCACCGTTTGACCATCGAAAGCTTACTTGATGGTTGGTATCATGCGATGAACGCCGCCCCAACGTTAAAAGATTTATGCATCCAAGATTATCAAGCATCGAATCAATCATGGGAGTCGGTTGCTAAAGAACGTGTCTTTTCAAGAACGCATCAAGATTATGTCAAAATGACCCGCGTTCATCAACGGTTAAAAAGTCTCATACCTCTAATGAAACCAAGCTTTGAAGCGTTTTATGATGAACTGCCACATATTCGCATCGTTTTATATCATGGGTTAGGCAATGGTGCAGGATGGGCCACACACTACCATGATGTGCCAGCCATTCTTTTGGGGATTGAGAAAATTGCTGAGTTAGATTGGATCAGTGATGAGGAGTTAAAGCGCTTAATGGCACACGAGTATGTTCACTTAGTGCACCAGCATTTACGTCAAGACGCGTGGCGCTTCAACTCGTCATATGAAGAAGCGGTGATGCGATTGTATTTAGAAGGCCTCGCGAGTTATTATGAAATGACACTCGCTGAAGTGCCAATTCGCCTCACTCGTTGGGAACAACGTTGCAAAGGCGTTGAAAGTACGCTTAAAGCGAAGTACTCACAAGTACTCGCTGAGGAGGGTAAGGATTTTAACGCGTTTTATGGCGATTGGCATCAGGTTGAAGGTTTATCCGACACCGGCTATTACTTAGGAAAACAGCTCATCGCA
>SKKW01000118.1:0-2648 GCA_007123535.1 Candidatus Izemoplasma sp.
GATACGTATCAACCGTCTTTTCTAGGCCGCTTTGTCCTTTCGCTCAAGCGGTCATTTTCTCGATGTCTTTGACAATTTCAGGGTCACTTAAAGCCTCTGTAATGGCTTCGTAACGCGCCTTAATCTGTTCTAAACGATCGCGCATAGTATCACTCCTTTGAAGACTGCTAGTTATTATACTTTAGCCATTCGGTTTTGGCAACACTTAAACGTGTCTCATGGTCGGCCATGAGTCGTTTTAAGGTGATGAGAAATAAAATCAACAAGACGGAGCCTTTAAAGACACTCGTCATCGAGATGCCCCACCAGATGCCGGTGACATTGAGGGCTAAAAGTGCCCAGGGAATTCTTAAAAGATTAAAGCTCATGCCTACGATGGATGGCACATGGGTTTTACCAACCCCATTAAAGGCACCCGCGCTCATCAGCTCTAACATCATAAAGAGTTGTGAGATGGAAAGAATGCGTAAATAGGTTGCGCCCCCTTCTAAGGTTTGGGGGTCTTGAACAAACAAGCCAAACAAGGGTCTTGCGAAGACAAATAAAATGACGTTAATCGCTAGGCCATAAGGGACTAAAATCTTAAGACTCGCTTTATAACCCTCATTGATACGGGGCGTTTGATAGGCGCCATAGTTCTGACCGACAAAGGCCGCTAACGCGACTTGAAAACCACTCGCAATCATCCAGCTTAAAGCCTCAATTTGACTGCCGATACGACTGATGGAGATGGCGCGTTCGCCGTACCGTGCCACCAACACCCCCACGACAATCGCAATGCTCGTCATGACCATGCTTTGAAGGCCTGCAGGGAAGCCTACACGTAAAATGTCTTTAACCGTGCTAAACGATCGCTCTGCGATCAGTCTAAGTTTCGCTGGTTGTCTAGGGGAGAAGTAAATCACGACGTAAATGATGAGCATCGTGCTTTGCGCAATCACCGTCGCCATCGCTGCGCCTGCAACCCCAAGACCAAAGGTAAGAATAAAGATGGGGTCTAAGATAAGATTAATTAAAAAGCCAATCCCATTGATGTAAAAAGAGTTGAGTGTTTTGCCTAACCCTTCATAGACCCCGTTAAAGAAGTTAACCAAGAAAAAAGCAAAGCCAAATCCTGAAAGAATGCGTAAATAGTTTTCCGCATAGGCGATCACGTTTGCGTTTTCAAGGCGAAACAACGAAACGTAGTGAGACGCAAAGAAAAAGCCATACGACATATAAATTAAACTTAAGAGAAACATGGCCACAAGGCCATTGTTGACAAGCGTTTGAATCCGCGCTTGATCGTTTCGTCCTGCGGCTTGAGCGACTCTCACAGAGGTTCCAATACGCACAATCATAATCATCCCAAAGCCAAACCATGGGAAAAAACCCACCGTGCCTACCGCCGCAATCGCTTCGATAGGATCAAGGCCAATTTGATCAACCCGACCCACCCAAAAAAGATCGGCTAAGTTATACGTCATTTGAATCAAACTGAGCATGAGTGTGGGGATCGCAACTTTGATAATGCTAGGTAAGATGGGACCTGTGGTGAGGTCCATTTTTTTAATGACTTGCATGGCGTCTCCTATTTAAAGAAAAAGTACGCTAAGCGCACTTTTATCCTCACGCATCCGGTAAGTCAGCCGTGGTCTGTTGACGTGGCGTGTAAGCAATGGTGGGACGGAATAAACTGTATTCTTTTTGGAATAACATCTTGATGGGTTCAGATGTAATCGCACCTGAACGGTTTTTCGCGATGATGATTTCAATTTGGTTCTTATTCTCATCGGTTTTATTGTAGTATTCTTCACGGTATAAAAACACGATCACATCGGCGTCTTGCTCAATCGAACCCGATTCTCTTAAATCCGCCATAATGGGGCGTTTTTCTGTCCGTGTTTCAACGTTTCTTGAAAGCTGTGATAAGGCGATAACCGGAATCTTAAGTTCCCGTGCCATCTCTTTTAATATTCTTGAAATTTCAGACACTTCGGTCACGCGGTTTTGGTTGCGTGAACGGTCGGTCCCTGAGAGTAACTGTAAATAGTCAATGATCACTAAATCTAAGCGGTTCTCTTGTTTGAGTTTACGACACTTCTGCCTTAAGTCGGTCACTCGCACAGTCCCTGAATCGTCAAAGACAATGTTGAAGCGGTCCATCCGTGACTTTGCGAGGGAGAGTTGTTCCCAGTCGGCACTTGAGAGCTTTCCTTGTTGAATATGATAGGAGTTGACACGTGATTCAGCAGCTAAAATCCGCCCCACGAGTTGTTCCACACCCATCTCTAATGAGAAGACCGCCACATGCGGACGTTCCATGCTTGAAGCGACGTTCATCGCCATGTTTAATGCGAACGCACTTTTCCCCATCGAAGGCCTTGCGGCGACAATGTAAAGCTCTTCCTTTTGTAAGCCTAGGGTGAAGCGATCGAGTTCCGGAAAGCCCGTTGAAAGACCTGTCAAAGACCCTTCTTTTTTCTTGGCTTCTTCGGTTTTTTCAATGACGGCTTCCGTGGCTTCTTTAATCGGAATAAACCCCGACGTCCGGCGCGCTGAAGCGACTTGGAAGACGTCTTTTTCCGCTTCATCGATGTACTCACTCATGTTTTCCGCTTTGTAGCCTTGTTCCGCAATCTTTTGCGTCACTTGAATCATTTTACGAA
>SKKW01000083.1:0-2631 GCA_007123535.1 Candidatus Izemoplasma sp.
ATTTTTTTAAGCTTCAAACAAATCTTCCACAAGATAAAGCGTTTGATCACGGTCTGGGCCGACCGAGACAATGCCTAAGGGAATGTTGGAGAGCGCCGAAATTTTCTCAACGTACGCTTTCGCATTCGCTGGTAAGTCTTCATACGTGGTGACTTTTGAAATATCCTCATCAAATCCAGGCAGCTCAATGGTCACCATCTCACACGCCTCTAAGACGTCTGTTGAGGCTGGAAAAGCGTCTAACAATTCTCCTTGATAACGGTAACCTACCACAATTTTTAACGGGTGAATCCCCGTTAAAACATCCAGTAAAGTGATGGCTAAATGGGAAAACCCATTGATGCGATGCGCATGTCTTAACGCCACCGCATCAAAATAACCAATGCGACGTGCACGGCCTGTAGTCGTGCCAAATTCATGACCCACGTCTCTAATGTGCGCTTCTAAAGGGCCCTCAATTTGTGAGACCATGGGGCCTTCCCCAACCCGTGTGCTATACGCTTTCGTGATCGCTAACACGCGGTTGATGTGTCTTGGGGCCATGCCGACGCCTAGAGGAATCGACGCCGCTGTGGGCGACGAACTTGTGACATAAGGATAGGTTCCATGATCAAGGCATAAAAGCGTCCCTTGAGCACCTTCAAAGAGAATCTTTTTACCCTCTTCAAGGGCCTGATTTAAAAATAAAGACGTGTCGGTTAAGTGTTGCGCCAGACGTTGTCTGGCCGCACTCATGCGCTCAAAGAGTTCGTTTTCGTTGTATGGTTTTGCTAAATAATCGCCTAACACACGGTGCACATAAGGGAGCGTTTCTTTTAAATAACGACGAAAACGACCATCGTTTAAAAAATCAATCATGCGCAGTCCCCGACGGCCAATCTTATCTTGATAGGTCGGGCCAATGCCTTTGAGTGTCGTGCCGATACGATTGAGTTTTTGATGTTCTTCAAACGCATCTAAGTCGCGGTGAAATGGCATCACCACGTGGGCACGGTTTGAGACTAGGATGTTTTTGGTCGAAATATCTTCACGGTCAAGTAAGCGAAACTCACTCAGTAAAGCAAGCGGATCAATGACCATTCCGTTGGCTAAGACATTGACTTTTTCAGGGTGCAAAGACCCTGAGGGTAAGAGGTGAAAAGCGTATTTCTTTTGTCCAAACTGAATCGTGTGCCCCGCGTTGTTTCCGCCTTGAAAACGTACAATCACATCCGCTTTCGCGGTTAATGCGTCGGTGATTTTTCCTTTTCCTTCGTCGCCCCATTGGGCGCCAATAATCGCAAGTGTTGGCATAATTTCTCCTTTTTATTCCAAAGATTCGAGTAGTGTTACGAGCGCTTCATGCAAGGTGATGGGGAGTTTATGATGGGGCAAGGTCAGGCGAATTTTTTGTTGCTTGTAGGTCAGTTTGATCTCAGGATGCAGCTGATGCGCCGCATCAAAGAGTTTATCCCCGGCTAAACGACTTGAGCCTTCCACACTAAAGGTTGCGGTGGTTAAGGTCTCGGTTTGTCTTAAATGCTCAACGCCATGGTGCGCTGCGAGATGTTCGTATACTTTGTTCCACACATACGTTTTAAGCGTTTGTGGGGGCCGGCCATAACGGTCTTCCAGTTCTAAAAACAATTGCTGAGCGCTTTCACTAGACGTCAGTTGACTGATTTCTTTATGGAGGCGGATCTTTTCCTCCGCGTCACTGACGTAGTCTTCAGGAATGTGTTTAGAAACTTTAAGCTTCGCAAGACTTTGTAGACTTGGCGCATCTTTTTTAGGGGTGCTGTCGTGAAGCGTTTCAAGTTCTTCTTTCACCATCTCTAAAAAGACATCCATCCCAACCGTTTGAATAAAGCCCGATTGTTCCGTCCCTAAAATGTCCCCCGCGCCGCGAATCGCTAAATCACGGGACGCTATTTTGTAGCCGCTGCCAAGCTCGGTGAAATCGCGGATGCTTTGAAGCCGTTTGGTGGCTTCAGGGGTGAGGATTTTCCTGCCATCATACATCATATAACTATACGCAATCCGGTCCGACCGACCGACGCGTCCTCTGATTTGATAGAGCTGCGCAAGCCCGAGTTGATCGGCGTCATGAATGATGAGCGTGTTGGCGTTGGGAATATCGATGCCTGTTTCAATGATGGTGGTCGAAATTAAAACATCGTAACGTTGATCTAAAAACGCTTTGATCGTATTTTCTAAACTCCGTCGTTCCATCTTCCCATGCGCCGTAACAATACGGGCGCTTGGCACCAGCTGTAAGAGATGGTCTTCAATCGCATCAATGTCTTCGACTCTATTATACAGATAAAAGACTTGACCGCCACGACTAATTTCACGTTCAATCGCGTCTTTGATAATCTCATCGTCGCGTTTTAAAACATAGGTTTGAATCGGGTGACGGTTCGCGGGTGGGGTGTTGAGTAAACTCATCGATTTAACCCCACTTAACGCCATTTGAAGCGTTCTTGGAATCGGTGTGGCGGTGAGGGTGATGACATCGACGTGAGATCGCATGGCTTGAATCTTTTCTTTGTGTTCTACACCAAAACGTTGTTCCTCATCCACGACCAATAACCCAAGGTCTTTAAAGACCACATCCTTTGATAATAAGCGGTGCGTCCCGATGATCACATC
>SKKW01000098.1:0-2606 GCA_007123535.1 Candidatus Izemoplasma sp.
GACCCTTATTGGGATTATGATTTTGACGCCCCAAATCGAGCCTTATGGCCATAAGGAGAGTTTATGGAAACCATTTTAAAACACGCGATTGAATCGCATGACATCATCATTATCCATCGCCATAAAGGCCCTGATTATGACGCTTTAGGCTCGCAAGTTGGCTTAAAAGCGTTGATTCATGAAAACTACCCAAATAAAGAGGTCTATGTCGTAGGGGATGAGAACTTACTTAGAGCGCTGGGTTCGATGGATCAGGTTGAAGATCATGTTTTTGACGGTGCCCTGTCCATCATTGTCGATGTGGCCGGAGAAAAACGTACGAGCGACGACCGTTTTACACTTGCAAAAACACGTCTTATCATCGATCATCATCAAAACCCTACAGACATTGACGGAACCTTTCTTCATGACCCAAGCGCCATTGCGGCTTCACAAATGATTGCGCGTATGGCACAAGCGAATGGTTGGCGCTTCAATGAAGCCTCAGCACGAGCCCTTCTCATGGGCATCATCACCGACAGTGGACGTTTTTTATACCCTGGTGTCAGCGATGAAACGTTTCGAATTGCTTCTATGCTTATGAGTTATACCACCTCGCTTCAAGACCTTTATCAAGCGATTTACCAGGAACCACTAAATCATAAAAAATTAAAAGGTGACGCCCTGTTACGTCTTAAAGTGACCGCCTCAGGCATTGCCTATTTAAAAAATTCACGTCAAGTAAAAACACGTTTTGGCGTTGATGATTTTACCGTTTCACGTGGCCTAGTGAGCGTCTTAGCACATTGTGAAGGCGCACCGGTATGGGTTAATTTCACGGAAACGGATGACCACAGCATTCAAGTGGAATTGCGTGCCGAACACGTGCCTGTGGTGGAAGTAGCAAGACAGTTTGGCGGTGGAGGCCATACGTTAGCGTGTGGTTGTACCGTGACATCTTGGGAAGAGACAGACAAAGTCATCGAAGCGCTTGAAGCGTTACAAAGAAAAGAGGGACATCATGCATGAGACATTCTTAAAGATTCACGAGGCTATTGAAGCCTTTAATACCATCATCATCCTTCCTCACGGACGCCCTGATGGCGACTGTATTGGCACCGCGTTCGGGTTAAAAGACATCATCAAAGAGACTTATCCAGACAAAACAGTGTATGTCACAGGCGAAGAAACAGAGTATTTAAAGTTTATTGGTCGAATGGATACAATCGAAGACGACGTCTTTAAAGAAGCACTCGTGATTGCGGTCGACACCGGCAATCAATCAAGACTTGCGGATCAGCGGTATGCGCTCGGTAAAACATTGATTAAGATTGACCATCACATCAACGTTAACCCTTTTGGCGATATTGAATACGTCGATACCACCGCACCGGCAGCGGCGCAAATCATTGTTGAGTTTTTTAACGCCTTTCAGCCGAAACTTAAGATGTCTCCGCGAGGGGCTTTAGCCTTATTCACCGGGATGTTGACCGATACCGGTCGCTTTAAGTATCCAGGCGTCAGTGGCCGGACCTTTCAGGCGGTCGCAAGTCTCTTTGATCAGGGGCTTGAACCTTCGCCTATTTACGATCATCTTGATACCAAAACAGAATCGTTGGTGCGATTTAAAGGGTATGTCTTACTTAATTATCAAAAAACGCCTCATGGCGTCGCGTATATAAAAATTACGGAGGCCTTAAGACAGGAACATCAAGTAACCACCGAAGAAGCTTCAAGCTTAGTCAATGAGCTGGGTGTTTTTGAAGATTGTCCGATTTGGGTGTTGCTTGCAGAATACGAAGAGAACATTGTGCGTGCACGCATCCGCTCAAAAGGGCCGACCATCAGTGAAATTGCGAATCAATTTGACGGCGGGGGGCACGCGTTAGCCTCAGGGGCTAACCTTGGCACCTGGGAAAATGCTGAAAAACTTTTAGAAGCCTTAGACGCCCATGCGAAAGCCTATAAAGAAGAAGTCTCGTCATGAGACTTCTTTTGTTTTAAGACTGAAAACATTTTTATCTTGGCTCCTCGCAACAGTATGATAAAATAGGACCAGGAGGCGATGACATGCCGAGTATTGATTGGACACAGACCATCTTCTTCATTGTCGGCGGGTTAGGGATTTTCTTGTATGGTATTCACCTCATGGGAGAATCAATGAAACTGCTCGCTGGCTCACAACTCAAAAAACTGATTGAAAAAACGACATCCACCCCATTAAAGGGTATTTTTATGGGGATTTTAGTAACCACACTATTACAAACATCCTCAGGCACCACCGCCCTAACCGTCGGCTTGGTTAGAGCGGGCTTAATGACCTTACCGCAAGCGGTGGGCATCATCTTAGGGGCCAATATCGGGACCACCACCACAAGCTTTTTGGTGGGGTTGAACATGAAGGTGCTGGCGTTGCCGCTCATGGGTTTAGGAAGCTTAATGATTTTCTTTTTGAAAACCAAACGGAATAAACATATTGGTGGCGCGATCTTAGGTTTTGGGATGATTTTTTATGGTCTTGATTTAATGGGCGGGGCGCTTAAATCCTTTGCGGAGTTTCCGGCCTTTGAGCAGGCGCTATTATTAGTTTCTAACATCCCAGTACTGGGTGTGATGGTGGGGGCTGC
>SKKW01000003.1:0-10083 GCA_007123535.1 Candidatus Izemoplasma sp.
GAAGAGGGACCTTCATAATTTAGGGAAGGCATGCCGTGCCGAAAGTTTGTTTAGCGTCCATACGACAAGCTTGATGATTAAGGACAGTCTTTAATCATTGCCAGAACGTTCTGGAGCGCTGTGAAAATCACAGCGTTTTTTTTATTGGGTGTTTAACGTTGAACCGACGGATGTTTTAAATAGAGCATTCGCTAGGTCGGTGTAACGATGATTAAAGATGGATAAACTAAGAACTTTCTTCGAGGTGAAAAATGAAAAAACGGATGGACGAAAAAGCTTTTAAGGCGCTATTGAAAGATGGTCAATCGATCATGGTGGGTGGGTTTATGACCTGTGGTACCCCTGAAACCTTGATTGATTGGGTGCTTGAATCGAAGGTGCGTGATTTAACGATTATTTGTAACGATGCTGGGTATCCTGATCGCGGCGTTGGAAAGCTCATTACGGCGCGTCGTGTCACAAAACTCATCGCATCACACATTGGACTAAACCCACACGCAGGCGAACAAATGAGCCAAGGCGATTTGGCGGTTGAGCTTATTCCTCAAGGCACACTTGCCGAACAAATCCGTGCTTATGGTGCAGGACTTGGCGGAATTCTTACCCCCACGGGACTCAAGACTGTGGTTGAAGAAGGCAAACAAAAAATCACCATCAAGGATCAAACATACTTACTTGAAATGGCTTTAGGTGCCGACCTTGCGCTCATTGAGGTGGCCGCCTGTGATGCGCTTGGGAATGCTGTTTATGCCAAAACAGCGCGTAATTTTAACCCGGTGATGGCGACTGCGGCCCACACCGTAGTAGCACTTACCCATCAGCGCGTGGCTGATATCGACCCTGAATGTGTTGTCACACCTCATGTCTTTATCGACCACATCGTTTTAGAGGAGGTTTAGGATGAACGCCAAAGAGATTATCGCCAAACGTGTCGCCAAAGAATTAAGCGATGGCGATCTCGTGAATTTGGGGATTGGGTTACCGACGTTGGTGGCCAACTATATCGACCCCAGCATCGACGTTCACTTGCAAAGTGAAAATGGTCTCATTGGGTTGGGACCAAGTCCAAACCCTGGGGAAGAAGACAAACATCTCACCAACGCGGGAGGACAGTTCGTAACACTCAAAGACCACGGTATGTATTTTGACTCAGTGACTAGCTTTAGCATCATTCGCGGTGGCCATGTTGATGTCACAGTCTTAGGGGCTTTAGAAGTGGATGAAGAAGGCTCGTTGGCTTCTTGGATCATTCCAAAGAAACTCGTCCCTGGTATGGGCGGGGCTATGGATCTTGTGGTGGGTGCTAAAAAAGTGATTGTTGCGACCACGCACACGAATAAAGACAAGCCAAAAATTAAAACACGTTGTCACTTACCTTTAACCGCGTATCAAGAAGTGGACCTGATTGTGACCGAACTTGCGGTCATGGAAGTAAGAGACGATGGTTTGCATTTGATTGAGTATCATCCAAGCACGACCATTGAAGAAGTTTTATCGCTCACTGAAGCGCCTTTACATATCAGTGAAGCCAAACCGATGGAGGGAACCAATCATGAATAAAGTGACCCATTATGTAAGATTATCTCAGCACGACGCACACTACGGTGGGAACCTCGTTGATGGCGCAAAAGTGCTCGCGCTCTTTGGCGATGTGGCGACCGAGCTTTTAATTCGTTTAGATGGCGATGAAGGGTTGTTTAGAAGCTATTCTGAAGTGAATTTCTTGGCCCCGCTTTATGCTGGGGATTTTATCGAAATCACGGGTGAAATCACCCACATAGGAAACACATCACGTCAAATGACGTTCACCTGCCATAAATACATTGAAGCCCGTCCAGACATCGCCCCTAGCGCCGCGGATGTGCTCGAAACAAAATGTTTAACCACGCAAGCCGTCGGCACCTGCATCACACCAAAGGAACTGAAAAGACGATGAGTGATAAGGTTATCATCACGTGCGCAATCACCGGCGCTGAAGTCACGAAAGCCGACAATCCTTATGTGCCATATACCGCAAGCGAAATGGCGGAAGAAGCGTACCGTGCCCATCAAGCTGGTGCGAGCATTATCCACTTGCATGCCCGCTACGATGACGGGACGCCTACGCAAGATAAAACACGTTACCGTGAGCTCATTAAGGCCATTCGCTTGCGCTGTCCTGAGGTCATCATTCAAGTCTCTACAGGCGGCGCGGTCGGGATGGACATTAGAACGCGTACAGAGGTCCTTGAGTTACCCTTAGAAATGGCCACCTTAGATTGTGGGACGTTAAATTTTGGTGGCGATGCAATCTTTGTGAATACCGAAAATGATATCAAATATGTGGCGCAAACACTACACGCGAAAGGTATTTATCCCGAACTTGAGTGTTTTGAGAAAGGCCACATCGATATGGTCTTAAGGCTTCATAAAAAAGGTTTCATTCATGCCCCACTCCATTTCAGCTTTGTCCTTGGCGTGATTGGTGGGATGACGGGAGAAGCGCGCGATTTTCATTTCATGCGCGAATCGATTCCGCAAGATGCCACGTTTAGCGTCGTGGGCATCGGTCGTTTTGAATTGCCATTGGCCGAGCTTGCCATCATGCATGGCGGACACGTCCGCGTGGGCCTTGAGGATAACATTTATCTAAAAAAAGGTGTGTTGGCTCAAGGCAACGAAGTGTTGGTTCAAGAAGTAGTTAGATTAGCCAAAAAGCATAAGCGTGCCATTGCGACCCCTGCTGAAGCACGCCAAATCTTAAACATGAAGGAGAAGGGCGATGACGTTTTGTAAGTACGGCACCCACCGTGTCATTGAACCTGTGGGTGTACTCCCTCAAGCGGCGCAGCGTTTGGAAGCGCCGCAGATGTGTTATGACAATGAGTTACTCATTGAGGTCAACACACTAAACATTGATTCCGCGTCCTTTCATCAAATCAAAGAGGCGTGTCAATATGATGTTGACGCGATGAAAACCATGATTATGGAGATCGTTTCTACACGCGGTAAAATGCAAAACCCTGTCACTAAAAGTGGCGGTATGCTCATTGGTCGAGTCAAAGAAGTTGGCTCATCTTTTCACAACCAAACCCTCCAAGTAGGTCAGCCGATTGCCACTTTAGTGTCATTATCCCTAACCCCTTTGACCATTGACCGTATTAAAAGCATTAACATGGAAAACGAACAAGTGCATATGGAAGGACACGCCATCGTGTTTGATTCAGGCATATACGCTGAAATCCCTGAAGACCTCGATGAACATTTAGTGTTGGCCGCCTTAGACGTTGCGGGTGCCCCGGCGCAAGTGCGTAAACTTAGTCATGAAGGCGATACGGTCCTAGTGATCGGAGCGGCTGGAAAGAGCGGCCTACTTTGTGCCTTGGAAGCGAAACAACGGGTAGGGAAGCAAGGCCATGTCATTGGTGTGGTCAATGAAGCTTGGCAAGTAGAGGTGTTAAAAGCGTTAGAAGTTTGCGACACCATTCTTTTAGAAGATGCGACTCAACCGCTGGCGGTGTATCAGCAAGTGCACGCGTGCACAAAGGGTGCATTAGCAGATGTCACCATCAACGTGGTGAACGTTGAAAACACCGAAATGACGGCTGTGTTAGCGACTAAAGATGAGGGCATTGTCTATTTTTTCAGTATGGCCACCTCGTTTACAAAAGCCGCCTTAGGTGCCGAAGGGGTAGGTAAAGATGTCCAAATGATCATCGGCAATGGCTACACCAAACATCACGCTCAAATCACGTTAGATTTGCTTAGAGAAAACCCAAAACTAAAAGCGTATTTTGAATCAAAATACGCTCAAGGAGGGACGCGATGAAGATGCTTCAAGAAACATATTTAGACCGTAAACATCGTTATTTTCCTGAGGTTAGTGACACGGATTGGCAAGACTGGCATTGGCAAACCAAACACCGTATTCGCTCCGTGGAAGATTTAAAAAAGTATGTCACATTAGACGACCGTGACGCCCAGACCATCCAAGAAGTTTTGAGCCGTTTTCGCATGGCCATTACGCCTTATTATTTGACGCTCATCAATCTTGAAGATCCCTATTGTCCGATACGGGCACAAGCGATTCCTTTTGGCAACGAATTGTTTATCGGCAAACATGACCTTTTAGACCCTTTGGCTGAAGATCATGATTCTCCCGTCCCAGGCTTAACCCACCGTTACCCAGATCGGGTGTTGTTTTTGATTACTGACATGTGCAGCATGTATTGTCGTCATTGCACAAGACGTCGTTTTGCGGGGACACGTGACGCTGAGATGAGTCAAAGCCGCATCGATGATGCGATTGATTACATTGCGAAACACTCTGAAATCAACGATGTGCTACTCAGTGGCGGCGATGCCTTTTTAGCAAGTGACACGCGAATTGAATACATCCTTAAGAAATTGCGTGAGATTCCACATGTTCAAGTCATCCGCTTTGGCACACGCACCCCCGTGGTCATGCCTCAGCGCATCACCGATCAGCTTGTCGACATTTTAAAAGCTTATCATCCTATTTGGGTGAATACCCATTTTAATCATCCTGATGAAATCACGCCTGAGAGTGTGGCGGCGATTGAAAAGTTAGCCAATGCAGGGATTCCTTTGGGCAACCAAAGTGTGCTTTTGCGTGGTGTCAACGATTGTGTGCACATTATGCGCCGACTCGTCAAAGCGTTGATTGCGATTCGTGTGAGACCGTATTACATTTATCAATGCGATCTGTCGATGGGCATTGAACACTTTCGTACACCCATCAGTAAAGGCATTGAGATTATGGAAGGATTACGCGGCCACGTCAGTGGTTTTGCGGTCCCGACATTTGTCGTTGATGCGCCAGGGGGTGGCGGTAAAATTCCGGTGATGCCAAACTACGTGATCTCAAGTGCCCCAGGGAAACTAGTCTTAAGAAACTATGAAGGCGTCATCACCACGTACAGTGAACCTACACAATATAGCAGCAACTGTCAATGCGAGGATTGTCAAAACGTCCCTTCTGATGGTGTCAGTGGTCTATTAGCCGGTCATAAGGTGGCGATTGAACCTCATGAACTGGCTAGAAAGCGACGAACGACGCGTGTATATCCCGAATGAGGTGAGCACCCTCGCCATTTTTGGTTTGGCCAAAAATACGGGTAAAACCACCACCCTTAATGCTGTGATTGAAAGCCTTGATGAGCCGTCCATGGCACTTACAAGCATTGGCTTAGATGGGGAAGCTTACGATCAGCTCAATCATCTTCCAAAACCTCGCATTAAGCTAAAAAAGAATCACATCATCGCGACTGCAAAAGAGACGCTGACGCTTCTAAGCTGCGCTTACGATCGGCTTGAAGAGACCAATATCCCAACCGCGTTGGGTCCGATTATGATTGTGCGTCTTCATGAAGACGCAGAGGTGTTAATCGCAGGACCCACCACCAATCAAGATTTAGCGCGTCTTTTAAGCAAACTAAAAAAGTATGCTAAACGCCTTTTGATTGATGGTGCGTTAAACCGTAAAACGTTCACGCAGCTTAAGCATATTGATGGCTTAATTCTTGCGACCGGCGCGGCAGCAGGTCGTGATTTTAACGACACCCTCGCACTCAGTGAAGCAACGGTGCGTTTATTTACGTCAAACCCAAGCCTTTATGAGGTTCCCTCTGAGGCGTTATTGAGTGTCTTGGAGCCGACGTTAACGCATTATCAAGCGAAAGATGTGACCACGTTAAAGCACGTGCTTGAAAGCTCACCGCCCCCCACATGTCTCTTGATTAAAGGCGCGGTGACTGACCATCATTTAAAGACGATTATGAAGCACGCTCAACAAGGGTTTACACTGTTGGCTGAGGACCCTAGTAAGTGGCTGTTTGATCACCGTAATCTCCGCTATTTTGATCATCTTAACGTGCGCTTAGGCGTGTTAAACGCCGTAAAATTACTCGCGGTGACAATCAATCCTTGGCATCCTTCAAACCAACATTACTGCCCAAAACAATTTAAAGAAGCGCTTCAAGCGCGCATTGATGTCCCCGTCATCAATGTCTTAGAAAGGAGGCTCTCGCATGAAGCTTAACGTCGATCAAGCTCAAGTCAGACGGTGTAAAAACCATGCTAAAACCATTGCGCAAGATGTGCAATCGATGATTGATGAGCACAGCACCGTGGCGGTTGAACGGACCATTTTAAGAATGCTCGGGTTAGACGGTGTGACGGCGCTCGATGTGCCCTATGCTAACGCGTTGGTCGATCACATAAAAGAGGACTGCGACCTAAGTAAAGGTGTGGTTCATTATGTAACGTACGCCATGCATGAGACCCAGCAAACGCCTCAACAAATCGCAGAAGCGGTGGCCTCAAAGAAACTGTCTTTAAAAGCGTATCAAGCCCTCCCTAAGAGCCCTTATGTGGCCTTATTAGAGCCTTACATAGACACCACGTTTCAAATCATCTTAAAGCAACGTGCGTATCGTGCGGAAACGTTGGCCAAACAGCCACAAAAAACGACGCCCGAGTTGTATGTGATTGTTGCCACTGGCAATATTTATGAAGACATTGAGCAAGCGCTATCCGCAGCGCACAAAGGCGCGGATATCATTGCTGTGATTCGGACAACAGGGCAATCTTTGCTTGATTATGTGCCTTATGGTGCGACCACCGAAGGGTTTGGGGGCACCATGGCCACACAAGAAAACTTCCGCCTTATGCGTGAAGCGTTAGATGGCTTTACCCAAAAACATCATCGTTACATCAAACTTGTAAATTATGCGAGTGGTTTATGCATGCCTGAAATTGCGGCAATGGGGGCGATTGAACGGCTTGACATGATGTTGAATGATTCTCTTTACGGCATCATTTTCCGTGACATCAATATTAAACGAACGTTTGTTGATCAATACTTTTCACGCGTTATCAGTGCGTTCGCTCAAATCATTATCAATACAGGTGAAGATAACTACTTAACCACGTCAGATGCGTTTGAGCATGCCCACACGGTGTTGGCCAGTCAGTTTATTAACGAACAATTTGCTTTGCTTGCGTGTATGCCACCGGAGTTAATGGGGCTTGGTCATGCGTTTGAAATTGACCCTAACATGCCGCACAGTTTTCTCTATGAACTTGCCCAAGCGGAGCTTTCTAGAGAAGTCTTCCCTAAGGCGCCTTTAAAATACATGCCGCCTACTAAACACATGACAGGGGATATTTTTAAAGGCACCATTCAAAATGCGCTGTTCAACATTGTTGCAGTGACTACGCATCAATCTATCCATTTACTTGGCATGCTCACCGAAGCGATTCACACCCCTTGGATGAGCGATCGTGCTTTAGCAATTGAAAACGCACAATACATTGCTAAGGCGTTTCAAGCCTTTTCAGAGGAGTTCACCTATGTCGAAGGGGGACGTATCAAAAAAAGAGCACAAGATGTTTTAAACAACGCTCAAGGGCTGCTTAAAACGATTCAAGAAGAAGGCTTGTTTGCGACATTAGAACATGGGCGATTTGCAGGCATCAAGCGCCGACCCACTCAAGGAAAAGGGTTAGATGGTGTCTTTAAGAAGCATCCTGATTATCAAAATCCTGTCTTAGAAGCGATGCTTAAAAGACTTCAGGAGGGATCGTAATATGACCATACGTCCATATGGCGATACCATGAACGATGGAAAAGTACAATTGAGTTTTAGCCTCCCGTTGCCTTGTTCGTTACACGGTGAAGAAACCGCCAAAGCGTTCGCTTTAAAGATGGGCCTTCACGATGTGCAAGTGGTGCATGCTTCGCCTTTAAGTGAACAGTTTAGTTATTATATTCTCTACGGTACGACGCATCACCAAGTGGATCCTGAGACGGTTCAAATCAGCGATGTGAACACCGATAGTCTTAGTAAAGAAGCGATTGAGGCGTGGATTGAACGTGATTTTGAAGCGCCGATTACGTTTGTTGGTGCTTCTACAGGCACCGATGCTCACACGGTAGGCATCGATGCAATCATGAACATGAAGGGGTACGCAGGTCATTATGGTTTAGAGCGTTATAAAGGCATTGAAGCGATTAATTTAGGCAGTCAAGTCGACAATGACTCCTTACTGGAAGAAGCCCGTAAGCATCGTGCGGATGTCATCTTGATTTCACAGACGGTCACTCAAAAAGACGTTCACATTCAAAACTTAACAGCCTTTATCGAGCTTTTAGAAGCTGAAAATGTGCGCGATGAGTTCATCGTGATCGTAGGGGGCGCGCGTATAAGCCATGCGCTAGCTAAAGAACTGGGTTATGATGCCGGTTTCGGACAAAAAAAATACGCGAACGATGTTGCTAGTTTTGCGCTACATCTCATGGATCAAAAACAGCGTAAAAAAAAGAAATTATAAAAGTATAAATCACACGACCCTCCCTTTAATGTCGTCGTTGTCATGGGAGAGATAAGTAACCTTGAAATCATCACAATTTTCACCCCGCGCATAAAGCGATAGCATGACTGTGCCCGTTTTTACTTTGATGAATAATGAGCAAACATTAGGTGCTTTAGTTTGCGGGGTCAAGCGGACTTGTTTTGACGCTTAACAGTCATGATTTGTCATCAATGGCTTTGTATTCTTTAGGGTGAACTACGTTATCGAACTACCCTTGCTAGAGTAAAGGGCATAGGTCATCAATCTCCCCCATAAAGACCCCTTAAGAAAGGAGATGTATAACGAGGTAAACATAACGTTATACAAACTCAACCATGAATGTTTCCCATATGGATGCGTTGTTATTGGATACCTTAACGAAACAGCTCATCACCGCGACGGGCTGTACCGAACCTATTGCGATTGCGCTTGCAGGCGCTAAAGCAAGAGAAATCTTAGATGAAACCCCAACTGAGGTTGAGGTTTTTGTGAGTGAAGCGGTCATGAAAAACGCCAAAAGCGTCATCGTGCCAAACACCCATCAATTGAAAGGGATACGCGCGGCGGTTTCTGCTGGGATTATCGCAGGGGATTCTAACAAAGCACTGGATGTCATTAATGACATCTCTGAAGAAGATAAAGATGCCATTTCAAGGTATTTAAAAGAAACACCTTTTCAGGTGTCAACGATTGATTCGGAAGATATGCTGGATATTAAAGTGGTCGCAAGAACAAAAAACCATTCCGTTACCGTACGTATTGTGCATGAACATAGTCACATTGTGCTTGTTGAAAAAGATGGTGTCATTCTTGAAACACGTCCTGTGCCCAAACCGTATGAAGACCCTGAAGATACCCCCCTCTCGGTTCGCGCCATCTACGATTTCGCAAACCGTATTGATACCGATTTAGTTAAAACACTACTCGACCAACAAATTCATACGAATACCGCGATGAGTGAAGAAGGGTTAGTGTCGTCTTATGGTGCGAACATCGGTTCGGTGTTGTTAAAAACCTATGGCGATCGCATTGAAAACCGTGCCAAAGCGTTCGCGGCGGCGGCTTCAGATGCTCGTATGGGTGGGGCTAAACTCCCCGTGACCATCGTTTCAGGCAGTGGAAACCAAGGCATTACCGCCTCTGTCCCTGTGGTCGAGTATGCGAAACATTTAAAGGTCAGTGACGAAAAGCTCTATCGTGCCTTGATTCTATCGAACCTTATTACCATTCATCAAAAGAGTGGGGTGGGCTGTTTATCGGCGTATTGTGGCGCCGTCTTTAGTGGGGCCGCCAGTGGGGCTGGCATCGCGTATTTACACGGTGGGGACTATGAGACCATCGTACACACCATCGTGAACGCGTTGGCGATTGTCTCAGGGATGATTTGTGATGGCGCAAAACCTTCGTGTGCAGCTAAAATCGCGACTGCGGTCGACGCAGGGATTCTAGGCTATCACATGTATTTAGAGGGCCAAGAGTTTGTTGGTGGGGATGGCATCGTTGTCAAAGGGGTTGAAAACACCCTTAAAAACGTCGCGAGACTCGCAAGAGATGGGATGAAAATCACCAATCAAGAGATTCTTAAGATGATGACTGAAAGTGAATCGTATGATACTTAGTCTATGAAAGGGTGGCTTTACTCATGAGCGGATTTTGGCTATTTATGACGATTGTTACCTTGTTGATTCCTATGAGCATGATAATCTTTGGTTATCGTTTTACCAATAA
>SKKW01000065.1:0-2598 GCA_007123535.1 Candidatus Izemoplasma sp.
GCTTTACACCACGGGTTACTTAAACCAACCGATTCGCATGCAACACAGTGACACGTTTTACTCGTTTGATGCGTCTGTCGTGGTTTGGTGTTATCAACAATGTCCCAACTTTATAAGTTTGTTTGATTTTAGTCAACCTACGTTCAATTTAAATGATTTCCAAGTGAAACGTTCACAAGACGCCTTTGTAATTAGTGAAGGTGCCTTAGTCGCGTCCCCACCACATCAATCAGACGATATTATTTTCTTTGCAAACCCAAGAAGTGCTTACACCATTGAAGTTACGGCGCAAATTCAACCACGTTTAAGTGGAAATCACAATCGTGGAGGATTTGGAGTTTTAATTGAAACATCTTTAGACAATCATAATCCAGACCGTGACAATGGCTATATTATCCAACTTGACCGACATGTGGGCCAAATCATTGTTAGACCAAGAGAAAACGGCACTGAAAGAGGCATACTTTTACGCTATAATGTAAATATCACCGATGGCGTCGCAAGTTTCTCCCAAGAACTTAATGACGCTGATAATCAATCCGTTCGTGACAATCCTTGGTGGGAACAATCACACACCATGAGGCTCACTGTCTCTGAGGATGGTAGCACTAAAACCTTGAGCGTTTGGTTAAACGATGTTTTTGTCTTTTCATGGGCGATTCCAAATCCCATCGCTTCAGAAGACGCCGCATTAAACATGACGGGATTACGGACTTGGTGGGAGGTCCCTGTCATCTTTGAAGCCTTTGATATTTATGACTAACACGCATCTTGATGCGTGTTTTTTATGGGCTGTGATACACTGAAACTAGCTATAAATTGGAGGGTATTTATGAGTAATACATTTAGTTTACATCACCAATTAGAACACCCCAAAATGGGGTTTGGCACGTATAAGCTCAATCCTGATGACGTGGCGTATGATGTCTTGCGATATGCGATTGACAAAGGCATTCGTCATTTTGACAGTGCCATCATTTATCGTAACGAAAAAGCGTTAGGCCAGGCGATTCGAGATAGTGGATTTCCAAGGGAAGCCTTTTTCATTACTTCTAAGCTTCCGCCACACATCAAACATAAAGACGGCGTGCTGCGTATGTTTGAACGTTCGCTTAAAAATCTTGGCTTTGATTATTTGGACGCCTATATCATCAATGCGCCAGGACCGTTTGATGATCTAGAAGGGGATTATGATGAGGGGAACATTGAAGTCTATCAAACCCTCGAAACCTTGTACCATGAAGGCCGCGTGAAAGCCATTGGCGTCTCTCAGTTCCCTCTTCGTTTACTTAAGTTGATTCTTGAACGCTGCGAAATTGTCCCGCACATTCACCAAATATCTTATTTTATCGGCCATACACGAGATGAATTAGTCACCTTCGCAAAAGAACATAATATCCTCATCCAAGCGTTTTCGCCACTCGCAAAAGGCTACCTTTTAACAAATCCTACAATTATCGACGTCGCTAAACGTTACGATGTGACCCCTGCGACCATCGCGTTAAACTATATCCTTCAAAAAGGGCATGCGCCCATTCCTAAAGCTGCCAGACCAAACCATGTGGACGACTTCTATGAAATGGCGAACCCCATCAGCTCTGAAGATATGGCACTTTTAGATCAAATCAAAGGTGATCCAAGACAATATGACGATTAAAAAAACGCCTCTTAAAGCGACTGCTTTAGGAGACGTTTTTTGGAAGTGGGATGAGCCGTTTTGCCATGAGAATGTCAGGTTTGTGAAACCCATTCGCATCGGGAATGACGCCGACAATGTGGTAGCCCAGTTTTTGATAAAAGGCATAGGGGTGTTGATCTAAATTTTGGATGGTTTGAATCGCTTTAAACAGATCCTGATAAAGGTCACCTTGCGAGAGTGACGTTTTAAAATGTTCATCGTCGGTCCCTAAATAAAGGGTGATGCCCCCTCTTTTAACAATGGTGTCTTCAAGTGCTTTGACTAGGGCCTTGCCGATGCCTTGATGACGATACGCTTTATCGATAACTAAAGGATGAAGCTCCCACCCAGTGTGTGTGTACTGTGGGATGGCTCCAATAAAGCCCATCCATTGACCCTCTTGTTGAAAGCCAAGCAGGAGGCCTTCTTGAGTCAGTGACTTAACTTCCTCTAACGCGATCTCATAGGGCGCATAACACCAAGGAAACGCGTCTTCTAATAATTTGGCACATGCTATGTGTGCCTCGGAATCGCTACTTTTTATGAGTTTGATCATGACGTTGACTCCTTACTTTAGTGGATGAATCAATCAACTGTGCTTGAGCGTTAAAAAAAGTCCGATAGCCTAACATAATGAACGTGTAGGTCGTTAAACTCACGCCGCCTAATATCCCCATCATGATCGCCAGTTGATATAAGATGGCTGTGGTGGGGACCACCCCAGAGAGAATTTGACCGGTCATCATGCCTGGTAAAAAGATGATGCCCATACCTAACATACTGTTGATGGTTGGGAGTAACGCCGCGTCAAAACTTTGGTTGATGAGCGTTCTTGACGCTTCTTTTGGTGTTGCCCCTAACATTAAGGCTTCTTCTATCAACGCGCTTTCACGTTCATAATGATTGAGCATCGTTTGTAA
>SKKW01000079.1:0-2595 GCA_007123535.1 Candidatus Izemoplasma sp.
GGCTTGTCTGCGGACAAGCCTCATTTATAAAAAAGGAGTTTTGACACATGATTAAGTTTGAACACGTTGGTAAGATTTATCCTAATGGTGTGGAAGCCTTAAAGGATGTCTCTTTAGAAATCAAGCAAGGGGAGTTTGTGGCGATCATTGGACTCAGTGGTGCGGGGAAATCCACACTCATTAAACTCGTCAATCGCATGCACGATGTGACCTCAGGAAAACTGATTGTCAATGACATTGTGGTCGATGACACACTTAAAGGCAAAAAACTCCGCCGGTTTCGCCGTAAAATAGGGATGGTCTTTCAATCGTTTAATCTCATCGGACGCACAAGCGTGATTCGTAACGTCTTAGCTGCGCGTGTGGCAGAGATGAACATCGTTCAAAGTTTGTTTGGGATTTATCATAAAGACGATAAAATCATTGCGTTAGAAGCGCTCGATAAAGTCGGTATTTTAGAAAAAGCTTACACGCGGGCCGATCAACTCTCAGGGGGTCAGCAACAACGTGTGGCTTTAGCACGTACCATTGCGCAAGACCCGAGCATCATCTTAGCCGATGAACCAGTCGCCTCACTTGATCCGATTACAGCGAATCAAGTGATGAAAGATTTTGCGCGTGTCAATCAAGATTTGAATATTACGGTTGTGGCCAACATGCACCATGTGGACATGGCCTTAAAATATGCCAAAAGGGTTATTGGCATTCGTGATGGTGTCATCATTTATGATGGGCCTTCTTCAAACGTGAATGAAAGTCTGTTAAAAGAAATTTACGGTCGTGACATCACCGATGAAGACATCATGTTTAAACCGGAGGATACGCTTGAATCCGACCTTTAAACGGTTCTTAGACCGCGCAAAAGTGGTCATCAATAAATGGACCGTACAAACCAAAAGCGTACGAACCCATACGCTATCCGATGGGCGTTTAGTTGAAGAACCTTTTTCTTACACTCCGCTCATCATCGCTATTTTGTATGTTTTAAGTGCCTTTTCTTGGAACGTGACACGCATCAATCTTTACAATCTTTTCACCCGTTTTTCGAGTTTCTTTGATATTTTATGGCGTATGAGAGAGCCTCGTTGGTCGTATTTTGACCGCGCGATAGGCCCTTTGATTGACACCGTTCAGATGTCATTTATAGGCAGTCTTGTGGGTGCGCTCTTAGCGTTACCCGTGGCCTTTATGGCGGCGTCTAACATTAATAAAAACAAAACGTCGATCACCATTATCCGATTTCTTTTGTCGCTTTTAAGAACATTACCTGTCCTTGTGTATGCGGCGATTTTAGCGCTCGCCTTTGGCTTTGGGGTGTTCCCAGGTGCGATTGCGATCATGATTTTCACGTTTGGGATTTTATCGAAGATGCTCTATGAAAACATCGAAACGATCGATCTTTCGGCGTATGTCGCGATTGAAGCGACAGGCGCGTCTAAACCGAAAGCGTTTGTGACCGCGATTATTCCGCAAATTCTACCGTCCTATTTGTCACTTTCACTCTACAGTTTTGAGATCAACATCCGCTTTGCGGCGATTTTAGGGTATGTGGGTGCCGGTGGTATCGGGTTACTGTTTGATGACCGTATGGCGTGGCGCCGGTATGAAGATGTGGGCGTCTTACTCATCATGTTGTTCGTGGTGGTATTCGCGATTGAATCGACCTCACGGTACTTAAGAAGGAGGTTGGTCTAATGGCAAAATCACTCAACGTCCAAGAAATGTATGAAAAAGCGCCCAAGCGCTACGTGCCCATTGGACTCTCAATCCTCATTATTGGTGGGATGTCTTTATGGAGCCTTTCAGTGGTTCGCGTCCCTGCGATTAACGAAAGTGGGCTGGCGGTCATTCGCTCCATCTTAAGATCACTGGTCAATCCTAATTACGATTGGCTGTTCACCTTAAGACCGATTGGGATACCTTATCAAATGTATGAAACGGTGGCGATTGCCTTTTTAGGCACCCTATTAGGCGCCATCTTAGCCGTCCCTATGGCGTTTTTAAGCGCTCGTAACATTACCGGAAAGTTTTATTCTTTTGTCGGCATCGTCTTAGTGACCATGATTCGGACCTTCCCAGTCTTTATCTTGGGCCTCATGTTCATTCGTGTCACCGGTCCAGGCCCCTTTGCGGGCGTCATGACGATTGGTGTGGCGTCGATTGGGATGATGACGAAGCTTTACATTGAGTCGATTGAAGACATCGATAAAGGTGTGTTAGAAGCACTGGATGCGACGGGCGCCAATCTTTTACAAAAGATTCGCTATGGCATCTTACCACAGCTCAGTGCGAATTTTATTTCAAACTCAATTTACCGTTTTGAAATTAACGTGCGGAATGCGACCATCCTTGGTCTTGTGGGGGCTGGGGGCATCGGCTTTACCTTAATCTCAGCGATGAACGCCTACCGTTGGCGAGATGCGGCCGCAGCCTTATGGGGCATTGTGGTAGTGGTCTTAATCATTGAATTTATCTCCACCCGTATTCGTAAGAAGATTACAAGCGGTGAATAACAGCTTAAACCTCTGATTTTTCAGAGGTTTTTTTTATGCTTTGAAGGAGCCTTTTGATTTAAATTAAAAAAACTAAAATAAA
>SKKW01000035.1:0-2574 GCA_007123535.1 Candidatus Izemoplasma sp.
ATGGTGCGGACCGCCTTGAACAATACCAAAAAGCCACTGAGCATCGCCTTTAAAAATGGCTTTTCCACGTTCTGCCCAGCGTAAAGTGCGTTCAAGTGAAGCTTGATGGTAATCATAAGACGCATGAAACGGCGGGCATTCATCAAAACTCATAACGATGTCAGCGCCTAACGCTTCTTGAATTTGAATGCTTTTTTCAGGCGATAAAAACAAGGATTCACCGCTCTTATGATGTTTAAAATAAACACCTTCTTCAGCTATTTTACGCTGATTGGCTAGTGAAAACACTTGATAGCCACCGCTGTCGGTTAAGAGCGCTTTAGGCCAGTTCATAAACGTATGCAAACCACCATGGTTTGCAACAATCGCTTCACCTGGTTGGAGCCACAAATGATAGGTATTCCCTAAGATAAGGCCTTCGGAGACTTCATCAACTTCGTTAACATCCAAAGTTTTGACCGTCGCTTGCGTGCCAACAGGCATAAACACAGGCGTTGGCACATCGCCGTGAAACGTATTCAGTGTGCCTAGTCTAGCTTGAGATTTCGTATCGGTTTGGTGCAAAGTAAAGGCATTCATGATTGTTTCTCCTTAATCTTAAGCTGCTCAAAGGCATTTGCCAACATCAGGCTAATGCGATTTTTTTGGTTGATTGTGGACGCACTGGTGTCATAGTCAATCGCGACAATGTTAGCTTCAGGGAAAACCTTTTTGAGTTTTTTAAACATGCCCTTCCCGGCAATATGATTAGGTAAGCAGCCAAACGGTTGCGTACAGACAATGTTTGGTACGCCGTGCGTGATCAGATCGATCATTTCTGCGGTCAGTAACCAACCTTCACCCGCATGAAGGCCAACGTCTAAGAAGTCATTGACTAACGCTTTGATCTTTGCGTAAGGAATCGGTGTGTCATAGCCCGCTTTAATCAGTTTTTTACGGATTTTAGAGCGGCGCCATTCAATGTATTTAACAAACCCTAAAAACGCCCAACGTGTGGCCCTTTTTCCACCGTATCGCTGAATGTCATGGGCTTTAGAATCAAAACTGTACAAAAAGAAATCATAAATTGGTGGGGTCACCACCTCAACCCCTTCTTGTTCTAGGAGGGCTTCTAAATGATTGTTGCCTAAGGGAGAATATTTCACATAGATTTCACCCACCACCCCCACTTTGGGTTTAGGTTCTTGACTAAAGGTAAGGGATTTAAACGCATCAATCATCGCCTGGGCCATTTTATTGGCACGACGCCAAGTGAATAAACGACGATGATGATAATACTGCCGCATCCGCTTTTCACAGCCCTCAATCACTGTTTCTAAAGCGCTCATGTCAGTCGCATATGCTTTCGCATGTTGCGTCAGCAACATCATCAAATCACCTAGTAAAATCGCATCATGTAACTTATGTAATAACACAGGACCGACTTTAAACCCAGGATTTTTTTCAAATCCTGAGGCATTAAGACTGATGACTGGTACGTGACCAAGCTTTGCTTTTTTAAGCGCTTTTCTCAGTAAAGAAATATAGTTTGAAGCGCGGCAAGCACCTCCGGTTTGGGTGATGATCAGCGCGACGTTTTCGGTGCCTTCAGGACGCGTTTTTAAGGCATCAATGAACTGGCCAATGACCAACATAGCCGGGACACAAATATCGTTATGTGAATACTTCATCCCTTCATGAATCAGTTCGATGGAATCGTTTTGTAAAAGTTCGGCTTTATACCCTTCACTTTTAAAGGCCTCTACTAAATAACCAAAATGGTAGGGCGCCATTTGGGGTACTAAGACGGTATAGGTTTCACGCATCGCTTCAGTAAATACAACACGGGCTTCTTTCGTTTGATTACTCATGACGGGCCTCCCGGTTCATGGTCGCTAAAAGACTCCGTAAACGAATGTTTACCGCCCCTAAGTTGGAGATCTCATCGATTTTGATCTGCGTGTAGAGTTTGTTGTGCTGTTCCAGTAGATCTTTAATTTCATCTACCGTGATGGCATCTAAGCCGCAACCAAAAGAAACCAGTTGAACATATTCAGCTTTCGGTAGCTCAGTGGTCGCTAACGCGGCATCATATAGCCTTGTATGGTAGGTCCATTGGTTCAACACATTTAAGTTTTCAGCACTTGCTCGATGCGCAATCGCATCTTCACTTAAAACGACGGTGTTTAGCGATCGAAGTAGTTTTGGAATGCTGTGATTGATTTCTGGGTCAATGTGATAGGGTCGGCCCGCTAAGACCATGATGTTTAGATCGTGCTTAATCGCATAATCAATGGCCTCATCCCCAGCCTTTTGAACTTTTTGTTGATAGTTTTGATAAGCTTTTAGGCCTTCTTCATACGCAAGGATGAATTGTTTTTTGGGGATTTTAGCAAACGGTTCTAACGTTAATTGCATCGTTTTAACAAAACGAGCCCTGTCACTTAAAGTTACATAAGGTTTTAAAAAGGGCTGTTTTGCAATGTCATCTAAATTTGCTTCAATCACTTCAGGGTAATGCGCGACAATGGGACAATTGTAATGATTATGTCCATGATCTTTTTCTAAAGGATGAAACGGCATGTTAGGATAAAA
>SKKW01000080.1:0-9991 GCA_007123535.1 Candidatus Izemoplasma sp.
ACCGAAACGATGGCGATTAAACGCTTGTTTAAAGATCACGCCAAAGAACTGCTGGTGTCATCAACCAAATCGATGAGTGGGCATTTGTTAGGCGCTTCCGGTGCGCTTGAAGCCATCTTAACGATCAAAGCGTTAGCGCACGGCGTGGTGCCACCCACCATTAATTATGTCACCCCTGATCCTGAATGTGATTTAGACATTGTGCCCAATCAAGCACGCGAAAAAGCGATCCGTTATGCGTTGTCTAACTCTTTAGGCTTTGGCGGTCATAATGCGACCTTATGTTTTAAACGCTGGGAGGATTAAGGATGATACTTAATAGCGATCAAATTAAACAAATATTGCCACACCGTTATCCGTTTTTATTGGTGGATGCTGTGATTGAAAAAGAAGGTTTAGAAAAAATTAAAGCCATCAAAAATGTGACCGTCAATGAACCGTTTTTCCAGGGGCATTTTCCTCAAAAACATGTGATGCCTGGGGTGCTTATCATTGAAGCTCTTGCCCAAACGGGGGCGATTTTACTTTTGAGTCACGAACATTATCAAGGGAAGCTCGCTTATTTTGCAGGCATTGATAAGTGTCGTTTCAAACGTCAAGTGGTCCCTGGCGACCAGTTGTTGCTGTCGGTTGAAGTCTTAAAACTCAAAGGCCCTGTAGGGAAAGCCAAAGCGGTCGCGACCGTGGATGGTGAGTTAGCCGCTACCGCAGAGATTATGTTTGCCATTGAACAATAAAAAAAACCGAAAGAATGGGAAATTCTTTCGGTTTTTACTTACAGTCCAGTGCTTCCAAAGCCTCCATCGCGAGCCTTTTCAGGTGGCGTCTCATCCGATACTTTTAAGTACTTTTGAAAGATGCCTTGCGCAATGCGCATGCCTTTAGTGAGTGTGATGGGCGTCTCAGAAAAATTATAGAGTTGAACAAAGATGGCGCCATCGTTGGTCGGGTTACCATAGTAATCTGCGTCAATGATGCCGACGTTATTGGGGATGGTTAAGCCTTTTTCCGCCATTGAGCTACGAGGATAGAGTTTTAACACCTCATCGTCTTGCATATAGGCTTTAATGCCTGTGGGGGCTTTAACCACTTGTTTTGGCGCAATGATCAAGCTTTCGCACGTGGCGATATCATACCCAGCACTCTTACGTGTTGACCTCTTCGGTAAGGGAATGTCATGATACCCTTTAGCTACTTCAAATCCACGCATACGATCCCTCCTTAAACTGAGGGTATTATAGCATATTCTTCCTTGACTTTAACAAAGAATTAAGACTATAATGTATGTGAACTTAGGTGTTTTTTGAAAACATAACAGGGAATTGGGTGAGAGTCCCAAGCTGTCCCAGCAACCGTAAATCGGACGAAATGCAAGACCACTGCGAATTCGCGGGAAGGTGCAAAGTAGGGTGAAGATGAGCCGGTAGACCTACCTAACGTTCAAGTAGTAAAACTCCTGGGTATGAGTTTTTACGTCAATCTTATGCTTTTTTGTCGTAGGATTTTCGTAAACCATCCGGGTGATGGTTTTTTTTTATTTTAGACATCTATAGGAGGCACCATGAAAAAGCTTAGTTTAGCCTTATTACTTCTTATCTTAACCTTTAGTTTAGCAGCCTGTGGTCGTGTCTCACGCGGAGATTTCGATGATCTCGTAAGCGAACGCGATGCGTTGCTTGAGCAAATCAGTGCCCTTGAATCCGAGCGCGATGGTTATCGTGATCAAGTCGATGGCTTGTTTGCTGAACTCAGTGATTCGCTTGGTCGTGACGTGAATGCGATCGTGTCGTTTGTTGTTTTAGAAGAGACGCCTAGAACCGTGATGGTCCCTTTTCATACCGATGGGGACGAGACAGCGTTTGATCTTTTAAAAGAAGCCTTTGGTTCACAACTTGAATACAACACCGATTGGGGTGCCCCTTTTGTCACTGGACTTGGCGCGCTGTCCACACAATATGGCAACTTTATTGAAATCTTAAAAAATGATGAAGCGCTTGAAGTCGGCATTGCGGATGCACCGTTTGGTCATGCGGATGTTTTCACGTTCCAAGTGACTTGGTGGGATATCAGCGCAAAAGCCGTTTATGAGTTATTAAACGCGTTTGAAGACACCCATTTAGACGCGGCTCTTGAAACACCCAATTTCTATCTCTTTCAAGCGTATGCATTAAGAGCTAATGGTCCTGATTTAACTCGTACCTATCGTCCCACAGCCGCTAATACAGCCGCAGGTCTGGTGAGTCAAATCATGATTGCTCGTGCGGTGGGCGCCAGTGAAACAACCTATGCGAATGCGTTGATTCAATTGTTGCCTTCGCTTGAGATTAGCGATCAATATTTATTTTTAAACAGCTTAGTCTTCATGGCGGTGGAGTCTTACCGTGTGACCGCAGTATTTAACTTCTTAGATGATTTTGTGGCCTATACTGACGCGCTTACGTTTGATGAGGTGGACTCATTTGATGCGGTCGCGATGATGGTTTTAGCGCTCGATCATGAACTTTTTTTAATCGACGCTACCGATTATTTAGAGACCGCTGTGTTTGAACAAGATAACAGTGCGTCCATTGCGCTTGGCTTAGCTGCACTTGCGGCTGCCGGTCGTAATCCATTTAACTTAGTCCATGAGGATCAGTCGCTCGTTGATTTACTATTGACCTTCCATTTAGGTGAAGGACGCTTTAAATGGCGCGCTGAAGACACCACGGCTGATATGATGTTTTCAACCCCGCAAAGTCTTTTAGCCCTTATTGTTCTTGAGAATAAAGTCAATAACCAACCGGCTCAACCATTCGCAAGACCATAATATGACCCGTAAAATCACCCTCACCTTGATGGTGCTCATGCTTGCGGGAATCGTCTTATATTTCTTCGGACCGTTTACGTCTTTAGATGAGGGCGTCATCACGATTGAGCTTAGAGATCAAAACACACTTGTTCGTTCGATTGAGGCATCATTTGAGGAAGGCGAAACGTTGTTTGATGTTCTAGATCGACATTTTGATGTGGTCTGTGCCACACCCTTTTATACACCTTCAGACAATTGTGACAACAACCCCTTAATCGGCCGAGCGATTTTAGGCATCGATGATCTCATGACCGATTGGTCAGGCACCTTCTTTCAAATTCGTCACAACGGCACACACAGCCAACTTGGCGTTGACCGTATCACCTTTGACGATGGCGACACCATCACATTTGATCGTATCGATGTGCAATCATCCCCATAAAGGAGGGATCTCATGAAACTACGTAAAATGACGCTCATGGCCGTTTTGACGAGCATCTTGTTAGTGCAAGAACAAGTCTTAACGTTCATCCCAAACGTTCAATTTTCAACGCTATTGATCGTCCTTTTTGTGTCACATTTCACTTATAAAGAGAGTCTTGTGATGTTGCTTGTTTACGTGGTTCTTGACAGTCTTTGGATGGGTGCATTAAACCCGTTCATTATGATTCCGATGTATCTTGGTTGGGCCCTCATTCCAACGTTTTACCACACCCTTTTAAGAAAGACCAAAAACCCCACCATCCTTGCTTGGTTTGGCCTGGTGATGGGCAGTCTTTATGGCTTGATGTTTTTGCCGTTTGCGGTCATACAAACCGGTGTTTCTGCACAAGTGTACTTACTCGCTGATTTACCTTTTCAATTGATTATGGGTGTGAGTAATTTTGTGACCATCTATTGGCTTTATGAACCGTTGAACGCCCGCTTTAAAGAAGCTGCCGTGAACTATCAATGGTCAATGGATTTAAACCGCTTAAATTAAGGAAAAATGCTTGCGTCCAAGCATTTTTTTTGTTATACTACTCAATGCCGTAAAATACACACATTCGAGGAGCACACCGCCAAGAGCTTAAACAAGCGTTTGAGTGGTGGCGTGTGAAGAGTCGAATGGCGGAAAAATCAAAAAAATAGGAGGCCTTAGTTTTATGGCAGTCATTCAAATGAAACACCTTTTAGAATCAGGCGTTCACTTCGGGCATCAAACCCGTCGTTGGAACCCAAAAATGGATCGTTACATCTACACGTCACGTAACGGGATTCACATCATTGATTTACAACAAACCGTCACCTTCATTGAAGAAATGTATGAACGTTTCTTAGAAATCAGTAAAAACGGTGGCAAAGTCTTATTTGTCGGAACCAAAAAACAAGCACAAGACGTCATCGTAGAAGAATCTCAGCGTGCGGGACAATTTTATGTCTCTAAACGTTGGTTAGGTGGAACTTTAACCAACTTCAAAACGATTCGTCGTAGTGTGCGTCGTTTACACGAAATTGAACAAATGGAGAAAAACGGTACGTTTGAACGTTTACCGAAAAAAGAAGTCATTGGCTTACGTAAAGAGCTTGATCGTTTAGAAAGCTTCTTAGGTGGTATTAAGGACATGCGTACGCTTCCTGAAGCCGTCTTCATTGTCGATCCTAAAAAAGAAATTAACGCGATTAAAGAAGCGCGCAAATTAGGCATTCCTGTTTACGGAATGGCCGATACAAACTGTGATCCAGACGACTTAGATTATCTCATTCCTGCGAACGACGATGCGATTCGTTCCATTAAAGTCATCGTTAAAACATTAGCGAACGCTTTAGTTGAAGGCGCCGGTGGCGAAATCGAAGAGATTAAAACCAAACCAGCAGAAGTTGTTGAACGTCGTCAACGTCAAGAACGTCAACGTCAAGAAGCAGATTCTAGACGTCCATCACGTCCAGCACCAAGAAGAGAAACTCCAAAACCAGAAGCAAAACCAGAAGTTAAACAAGCAGCCCCTGTAAAAGAGGCGCCTAAACAAGCAGCCCCTGTAAAAGAGGCACCTAAACAAGCAGCCCCTGTAAAAGAGGCACCTAAACAAGCAGCCCCTGTAAAAGAGGCACCTAAACAAGCAGCACCAGTCAAAGAAACACCTAAAAAAGAAACCCCAAAACCAGAAGCACCTAAAGCAAAAGAAGCACCTAAAAAAGACACCAGTGTTGACTACGAGTCTATGACCGTCGTCGAACTTAAAGAACTCGCAAAAGAACGTGGCTTAACAGGGTATTCAAAACTTAGAAAAGCCGAACTTATTGACGCTTTAAAACAATAAAGGAGAGCTTTCAAGCTCTCTTTTTTCCAAGATTAGATACTATTAAACACCAGTCTATGATAAAATTAATGGAGGGATTCCCATGGCAGTAACTGCAGCATTAGTGAAAACGTTAAGAGAAAAAACCGGCGCGGGTATGCTTGATTGTAAGAAAGCATTAGAAGCGACCGATGGTAATTTAGATCAAGCCATCGATTATTTACGTGAAAAAGGCATCGCCAAAGCGGCAAAAAAAGCCGATCGTATTGCGGCTGAAGGTCTTTGTAACATCGTCGTTGATGGCAACCTTGCGTATGTCTATGAAATCAATTCAGAAACCGACTTTGTCGCAAAAAATAGTGAATTTTTAAGTCTGATTGACCGTGTGGGTCAAGCATTAGTGGATAACAAAGTTACCGATTTAGACAGCGCCTTAGCCGCGACCATTGACGGCAAAACCCTAGCCGATGTGATCGTCGATGCAACCGCTAAAATTGGTGAAAAACTCAGCTTACGTCGTGTGGTTGTCTTAAGCAAAGAAGACAGTCAAACCTTTGGACCTTATTTACATATGGGCGGACGCATTGCGTCATTAGCCTTGGTTCAAGGCGATAACGATACGCTAGCTAAGGACATTGCGATGCATGTCGCGGCGAACAACCCGCAATACCTCGACCAAAGCCAAATCAGTGAAGAGTTCATCAACCATGAACGCGACGTGTTACGCGCGGAGGCTTTGAATGAAGGCAAACCAGAAAACATTGTCGATAAAATGGTCATTGGCCGTTTAAACAAATACTTAAAAGAAATCTGCTTAGTCAATCAACCGTTTGTTAAAAACCCAGACGTGACCGTAGAAGCACACGCGAAAAGCTTAAACAGTGCGGTCTTAAACTATGTTCGCTTAGAAGTCGGCGAAGGCATTGAAAAACGCCAAGACGATTTCGCAGCGGAAGTGCAAGCACAAATCAAAGGGTAAGACCGATGTGGGAGGCCAGCATGGAGGGTAAGAAACGATTAATTATTAAATTAAGTGGTGAAGCCCTCAGCGGGGACGACGGACGCAGCATTGATCCATGGCGTGTGAAAGCCATCGCTGAAGAAATCAAGCAAGCCTACGATTTAGGCGCGTTTGAAATCGGCATTATTGTCGGGGGTGGCAACATCTGGCGCGGCAAACAAGCCTCAGAAATGGGCATGGAGCGATCCAGTGCCGATTACATGGGCATGTTAGCGACCATTTTGAATGCCCTCGCCTTACAAAATGCGCTCGAAGGGATGGGCGTTGAAACACGCACCATGACCAGTTTAAATATCCCTCAAGTGGCAGAACCCTATATCCGCCGCAAAGCCATCTCGAACCTCCAAAAAGGCATGATTGTGATCTTTGGTGGTGGCACAGGGAACCCTTATTTTTCAACCGACACCACCAGTGCCCTAAGAGCCGCAGAGATTGGTGCAAGCACCATCTTAATGGCAAAAAACGGCATTGATGGGGTCTATGATAAAGATCCAAAAACTCACAGCGATGCGATCAGATATGAACGCTTGAGTCACCATGAAGTGCTTGAAAATGGGCTTGCGGTGATGGATTCAACGGCCGCTGCGTTGTGTAAAGACAACCATATCGAAATCATTGTGTTTGATATGAACAAACCTGGAAATATTAAAAAGGCTGCGATGGGTGAACCCATTGGCACCGTCATTTCATAGGAGGTAAGACAATGATTGATGAGATTTTATTTGATTGCGAAGAACGGATGGAAAACTCGATCAAAGCGTTTGAACGTGCGTTAGGTAAAGTGCGCACAGGGCGTGCGAACCCCAAGATGTTTGATGAGGTGCGTGTCGATTATTATGGCGTGCCAACCCCCGTCAACCAAGTGGGCTCGATTGCGGTGCCTGAACCATCACAATTGGTGGTCAAACCTTACGATCGTAATTTAGTCAAAGAAGTTGAAAAAGCGATTTTAGCTGCGAACTTAAATGTCACACCGCAAAACGAAGGCGATCAACTTCGTATCGTGTTACCCCCACTGACCGAAGAACGTCGTAAACAACTCGTTAAAGAAACCAAAGGCGCCACTGAAGACGCGAAAGTGGCGATTCGGAACGTACGTCGTGACGCCAACGATGCGATTAAAAAACTGGAAAAAGCAAGTGAACTCTCCGAAGACGATGCAAAAGGCTATCAAGAGGATGTGCAAAAGCTCACCGACCAATTTATTGAGAAAATTGGTGCTTTAGCGGATGCCAAAGAGAAAGAATTGATGACCGTTTAATAACCACTTCGGTGGTTATTTTTTTTAATGCATCTCACCAATGAGTAGTGTATAATAAAATGTGCAAAGTGTGGTGAATGTATGAACAACCAAACCCCCAAACATGTCGCCATCATTTTAGATGGGAACGGTCGCTGGGCAACCAAGCGCGGCCTGCCAAGAACGATGGGACACCAAAAAGGGGCAACCAACTTAAAGAAAATTGTTGAAACCGCGCATCATGCTGGAATCAAGGTCCTCAGTGTGTTTGCTTTCTCAACCGAAAACTGGTCACGTCCGCAAGCGGAAGTGGATTTTTTAATGGGCTTACCCAAAGCGCGTGAACAAGAAATCTTAGATGCCTTAAATAATCCGAGTTTGCCGATTCGGGTGATTTTTTCTGGTCGTCGTGATCGTTTAAATGAGTATAATTATCAGTTGATGGCACGCATCGAAGAAGAGACAGCTCATCATGAAGGGCTGACACTTAATGTGTGCTTAGATTATGGTTCACACGATGAGCTGACCTTAGCCACTCAAGCGATTGCGAAAAAGGTTGCTGAAGGGGTATTATCCGTCGATGACATCGATTCCAAAACGATTCAAGAACATTTATTTCAACCGACGCTTCCGCCGGTTGATTTGTTGATTCGCACGAGTGGCGAACAACGGATTAGTAACTTCTTATTATGGCAGGCAGCGTATGCTGAGTTTTATTTTACGAAAGTTCACTGGCCGGCGTTCACACCGAAAAAGTTTGAAGAAGCGTTAGCCTCTTTTGCCCGCCGAACACGTCGCTTTGGTAAGGTTGAAGATGATGAAGAATAAACGTTTAATCACCGGCTTAGTGATTGCGGTGTTGTTGATTCCACTGTTATGGTTACCGACGCTCATTTTCAGCTTTTTTGTGGCGGTCGCGCTCTTGGTTTCGACGTTTGAACTTAACCGTATGTATTTAAAAGACCGCCAAACGAAGCCGTACTGGTATTTGTTAGGTTATGGCTATGCAGCGCTCTTTTATGCGACGACGATTGCGGTAACCATCTATGGCGCCAATCCTCTTTGGTTTATGATTGTTTTGGGTCTTTTGTTAGGTCTTTTACAGATGAGTTTAGTTTTTGAACCGAAGATGACTTATTCGATTGTAGGAAAACTCTTTTTATCCACGCTTTATGTGGGCATCGGCTGGGCAGCGATTGTCTTTATTAAACATGAAGGCTTAGCGGTGATTTTCTATCTCTTATTTATTACGTTGTTTACGGACATGTTTGCGTATTACATTGGCATGCGTTTTGGTAAACATAAAATGGCACCTCAGGTGAGCCCTAAGAAATCTTGGGAAGGGGCCATTGGGGGAACGTTTGTGGCGGTTGTGATTGCGACGATTCAGGGCTTAGTCTTTAACGTCTTTGATTTGTCGACCAACGTACGTACCGTGATTTTATTGATCTTTGTCGGCATCATTGTTTCAATCAGTGGTCAACTGGGAGATTTAATGGCGTCGAAACTAAAACGCGACCATCAAATGAAAGATTTCTCCAACATCTTCCCTGGTCATGGTGGTGTGTTAGACCGGTTTGATTCCACCTTATTTGCCAGTTATGCATTATTCATCGTCTTAATCATTGAACGCTTGTTATAAAGCGTTCATTTTACACTCAACCATGTTATGTGATACCGTATAGGTAGTCACGTTAAAGGAATGATTCAAATGTTTATTGTCAACTTAGTGAGTTTTATTTTGGTCTTAGGACTGGTCATACTGATTCATGAACTCGGCCATTTTTGGTTTGCCAAACGGGCAGGGATTTTATGTCATGAGTTTGCGATTGGGATGGGACCGATTGTTTATAAGAAGCAAAAAGGTGAAACACTCTACACCATTCGGGCCTTCCCGATTGGTGGTTTTGTGATGATGGCGGGAGAAGAAATCTCTGATTCGATGATCAAACAGGGTGACACCGTTAAACTGAAACGCGATGGTGGGGGCCTCATCGAATCGATTGTGCTCTTTCAAGACCATCCTGATTACGCGCATCTCCCCCTTGAAACGGTAGAATCTTTCTCATTAACTGGAAAAGAAGGCTCTCCGCTCACCATTAACGGGGAGTTTGTCCGTGAAGACGCCAACTATATCTTAAAAGATAAATCGATGCGGTTATCCACCTATGACCGTAGTTTTGAATCAAAATCCTTATGGCAACGGTTCATTACGATCTTTGCAGGCCCGATGATGAACTTCATTTTAGCGTTTGTGATCTTTACTATCGTGGCCATGTTAGCAGGCTTTCCAGTGACCGATTCAAACGAACTCGGTGCGGTCAGTGAAACCCTCCCGGCGGGTGAGTTTTTTGAAGTCGGCGACCGTATTATCGCGGTTGAAGGTCAAGTGACCACCAGTTGGGATGACTTTAGTGCGGCGATGTCACAGCGCCTTGGTATGCGTAACATTACCATCACCATTGAACGCGATGGCACCCAACAAGATTATGTGATTAACCCACGTTTATTTTTCTATTCCGTCGGTTTCAATTCTCATCCTGAGGCAACCACTGACTTACGGATTGGTCCGGTAGTCAGCGGTACGTTAGCCGCCCAAGCAGGCATTCAAGAAAATGATCTGATTTTGGCCATCGATGGGCTTTCTATGACGTCATGGCAAG
>SKKW01000138.1:0-2565 GCA_007123535.1 Candidatus Izemoplasma sp.
CACATTACCAACGCCTTGATGACTCATTATCCTGATATTACTCCAGCAAGAATTACCGGACATTCCGATATCGCCCCCGGACGCAAAACAGACCCGGGTCCAAACTTTGATTGGCAAAGCTATCTCGGTCAGTTAAAACCTCTTGAGGATGACCATGCAACGGATTAGATCAGCGACAGTTCGGTGGGATCAGGGTGTACCCATCTCTGATAAGTTTGATGATTTTTACTTTAACTCCGATGGTGGCGTTGATGAGAGCAATCATGTATTCATTCAGGGCAATCAACTTGTGGATCGCTTTAAAGCATTAACGCCAAAAGAACTGTTCGTTATTGCTGAAACCGGTTTTGGCACAGGGTTAAACTTTTTAATCACGCGTCAGCACTGGCTTAAAAATGCGCCTGATGATGCCACATTGCACTTTATTAGTTTTGAAAAATACCCTCTAAGTGCAGAAGATATTACTCATTCGTGGCAGTCATGGCCTCACTTGAACGACTGCAACACAGCATTACTACAGCAGTATCCACCTGCCATCGAAGGGTTTCACAGCCTTTCTTTTGATCAAGGCAGGGTAAAATTGACTCTCATCTTTGGCGACTTGCTAGAACAACTGCCTAGATTAGAAGCGATGATTGATGCGTGGTATTTAGATGGTTTTTCACCATCAAAAAACCCTGACATGTGGCAGAGTGAGCTTTATCAACACATGGCAAAATTAAGTCACTCCAAAACCAGCTTCGCAACCTTTACGGTGGCACGACAGGTTCGAGATGGACTGCAAGCCGCAGGCTTTTCTCTGACTAAGCGTTCTGGATTTGGTAACAAACGCGAGATGTTAATCGGCCAATATTTAACACATAATGCAAAAAAACCCATTGAATTATGTCCTGACCTTCCTGTGATTGTCATAGGAGCAGGCCTTGCGGGCGCTTGTACTGCACGCGCTTTAGCAGAGCAAGGGAAATCGGTATTGGTACTAGAATCTAATCCGAAAGCGGCGCAAGAAGGCTCTGGAAACCCTCAAGGAGCCCTTTATGCCAAGCTAGCGGTAAAGCCCTCACCTGAAACAGCTATTCACCTACATGGGCTGCTTTATAGCGCCAGCCAGATTAAGCAACTACCGGTGCAAGATCCTCCCCTTGCATCCTTGTGTGGTGTCTTACAGCTTGCGCTCAGTGACAAGGAAGAGGAACGTCAAGCACAACTCTGTGAATTCGAACTTTATCCCGACAGCCTGTTTATGTCAGTTGATGCAATTGAAGCTAGTCAATTAAGTGGTACTGAAACGCCCCATTCGGGACTCTTCTTTCCAAATGCGGGTTGGGTAGCTCCAGCTGATTATTGTCATTATTTGCTAGATCATCCTTTAATTAAGTGTCACTTTAACCAATCAGTGTCCCATATACAGCAGCAAGACAATCTCTGGACAGTCACCACAGATAATCACCAATATCATGCTGAGTATGTTGTGATTTGCACCGCTGCCGATGCACGTAAACTGGAGCAGCTTGATAAGCTACCCATCAAACCTATTCGAGGACAAACATCCCAAGTCAGTGCTGTTGATCACTTACCTGCACTGAAAACCGTGGTTTGTGGCGAAGGTTATATCTCTCCGGCTCGACAACAACGTTACTGTTTTGGAGCTACCTTTGATTTGCATTATCATGATCGAGATTGTCGTGATAGCGACCATCTCAAAAACATTAATCAGCTAACAAAAACGTTACCCGAGTTTGCTGGAATCACTCCGGATCAATGTAATGGACGCACTGGTTTTCGCTGCAGTACTGCAGATTATTTACCTATTGTGGGCGAGGTTGCAGATTTTACTGAGACGGTGAAACGTTTTGAAAACCTTCGTTATGATGCACAAAGTTGTCAACATTTATCTGTTCCTAGACTAAAAGGGCTATTCGTTAATCTTGGTCATGGATCTAAAGGACTGATTACCTGTCCAATCAGTGCAGGTGTAGTAGTCGCAATGATGTTCAATCAACCTAGCCCCTTGCCAAAAGACTTAATTGAACGCCTTGATCCTGCAAGATTTATTTTAAGAGACCTAACGAGACGTCGTATTTAATGCTTTTCCGTAAAATGACGATATACTCATAGTGTATGGGGGAGTTATTGAACTATGTCACTGATAATTATTGATCAAGGCAATCGCATTCAAACGCCGGTTAAAGCACTGTTTAAATCACGCAGTGTAGACGCGACTGCGGCTAGTAAAGGTTCATCTTCACTGCCCGGCTCCGAGGAAAACTTCAAGCGTACTGAAGATAGACTGATTCGCATTGATTCTGAATCAAATCGACGTCCACCCTCCTCTGCAGGAAGCCCCCAAGCGGCTTATGAACAAACTCAAACTGCAGGAAAACCTAAAGCATCTCGCCCTACGCTGCGTGCACAGCAGATCATGACCTTCCCTGTGCAAACGATTTTAGTGACCGCTTCATTGCGTCAAGCATGGTTGCAACTGGAAGAGTATCGAATAGCCCATTTGGTGATCATTGATGAGAATGAAAAACCGCTAGGGTTAATTTCTCGCCCTGAAATACA
>SKKW01000132.1:0-2565 GCA_007123535.1 Candidatus Izemoplasma sp.
GATTAATTGAGACAATGAGGGTGATTAAAATCAACGGCAAGCCCATTAAAATAATGTGCCCTAAATAATCTTTTAATAGTCGCAATAGATAAAAGCGTGCCATTTAAGTCACCTCACCATCTCTTAAAGTTTTTCCTGTTAACATCAAGAACACATCTTCAAGGTCAGGTTGTTGACTGGTCACATTTAAAATGGTTTCATTCGCACATAGACTTAAGATTTTATCCAGTACCACCGCGCCCGGTTGAGTGATGACTTGATAGGTATTTTCAACCAGTGTCACTTCTTTGATGTCCGCCAGTGTTTTCATGGTCTTTAGCGTGTTCGCAGCCGGCTGTTTCACCGTAATGTGTACGATGCTGTCGCCTTGCATTTGTTCAATGAGTGCAGGCACACTGCCTTGTGCAATGATGTGCCCTTGGTCGATGATATAGACGCGGTCAGCTAAAGCTTCCACTTCTTCAATGTAGTGAGACGTATAGACAATCGAAACATTGGTCGTTTTGGCTAAATCTTTAACAAACGACAGGATGTAGTTACGACTTTGTGGATCAATGCCTACGGTCGGCTCATCCATAATGATGAGTGAAGGCTCATGTAGGAGCGCACAGCCAATGTTTAAACGACGCTTCATGCCGCCTGAATATTTCTTAGGCACGTCGTTTAAACGTTCACTCAGGCCAATCAAGTTTGCGACGTCTTTGATGCGTGTTTCTAAGTGGTCGCCTTTTAATCCGTAAAGTCGACCAAAGAACCGTAAGTTCTCATACGCACTGAGGTCTTCATACACCGTGACTTCTTGTGTCACAAGACCGATTTTCTTTCTTAAAGCCCGTTGTTTAGGATGTTGTTTTTCACCAAAAACTTCGATGACACCACCATCGATGTCGTGTAAGCCCACCAACGCTTTAATCGCCGTCGTTTTTCCAGCTCCATTAGGTCCTAGCAGACCCACCACTTCCCCAGGATGGACTTCTAAAGATAAATAATCTAACGCTAGATGGGTCCCTTGATACCGTTTAATCACATCATGCATTTTTACAATCATTTAAATCACCTCACCCATAGACTATCAAACTCACACACTAAAAAATAGTGACATTTGTCATAAGTTTATTAAAAAAGACCTTGAGGCCATCAAGGTCTAGTCATTGCCAGAAGGTGTGTGAACCTTCACGTAACGTAAGATTATAGTCGATCAAGGTATGAAAGACGTGATTGTCTAAAGGCTGTGTGGCTTTAATTCTAAAAAGATGCGCAGTGCGTTCATAACCTGCACGATCAATCAAAGAAGCATAATGATGCATGGCTTCTTGTTCGACGGCCACTGAAATATGCTTTGACGCAAGACTAAAGCCGATGATAAACGCCCCTTGATGCACGTACATCGGTTGATTCCAGCGAATTTGGGGTTCGAGTTGTGGGTAGAACCGTTCCACAAACGCACAAAGGGTTTTTAACTTAGAGACTTGTGGATTTGATTCGTTTTTTAAAAAGTGGGCATCAAATGGATGGCTCATGGCTCACCTCCATAGTTGGATTATTTTTTAAACGAGAACTCAAGTTGGAGATTAAGGTTGTTCGCTCAAACACAAAAACACTGACGTGAAGTCTTCCTTCAAGTTGTGTCAACGTCTTCATCACCTTGCCCCCTAAATGATGGTAGTATGGATAGCTTGGGGCATGCGTGTGACAATATAAGATGACCGCTTCCTGGTTGGATTGAGTCAAGACCGAATTTAACAAGTGTAAAGAGATCCCTTGAAGCCTGGCGTCTTTTTCAACCCACAAACCGTTAATCTCAAGGGCGTTAGGATGGTCGTCGACGTCCGCCAAAGACGCAAACACGGCGCCTAAGAGGCGTTGGTCTTTAAAGGCCCCATAAAGCAAACGTATATCATGATGCTTAGCCTCTTCGAGGCGCCATGTTTGATAAAACGCTTCTTCTTCAGCCTGATCTAAATAATGTTCAAAGACACCACTCAATTCTTCTTGCCAAGCGCGCACCTTTAAATCGATCGCTTGTTTTAAACTCTTTTCATCAAGTGGCTTAATGATCATCATGAGCATCCGCCATCAGTCTTTTTTTAACCGCGTCAATAAAGCGTGCAATCTCACGGGTTCGGTGTTTAGAGCGCCATTCAATGGATTGTGTCAAAACAATGTTTGCGCCTAAAGGCTCAAGCACTTTTTTGAATCCCTTAATCCCTTGATGTCCACCTAACCATTTAAAAGGAAAGTAATGTGTGATTAATAGCATCACCGGCACATCAGGGAGTTCACTTAATTGCGCTAAAAACACCTGCGTCACATGCGGTAGGTTAAACCCGTGGACAGGGGAAGCAAAGATAACCGCATCGTAACCTTCCAAAGAAGGTACTTCCGTCAAGGTCACATCCGCGACTGAAGGGTCGCTGGTCTTAGCTTTGATTTGGGCTAACACCACGGTGTGATCGATAAGTTTTGCTTGAAGGGTCTTTAAGACGGAGTCTGTGTTGCCTGTATGAGAATGATACAAACAGCCAATACGCATCGTCATCACTTCCTTTTAAAAACGTTTTTTAC
>SKKW01000102.1:0-9953 GCA_007123535.1 Candidatus Izemoplasma sp.
AAGCGTTTGACAGCAAGCGCCTTTGTGCAAGGGTATCAAGCTGAAACGCTTTTGAATGTTGTTTTAGGGCCATCATCTTAAGGAAAGAATGTATACTATGTGTTACAAACGTCATTGAGCATGCTATAATATTACCTAGCCAATTTTTGAGGTGAAATGATGAAACCAAGAAGCTTATTTAATCGTGATGAAATGTTAAAAATGAACGTGAAAACCTTAGAAGAACGTGGTGTCAGTGTCGAAGACATTGCGGAAGTGGCCTACCAACAACAAGCGAAATGGACGAAAGACATCTCAATGAAAACGTGCATTGATTCGGTTGAAAAAATACTTTCTTTAAGAGACACCTTTCATATTTTACAGCTGGGTGCTGAAATCGACCGTTTAACCGAAGAAAACCAAATTCGTGAACCGTTACGCGAAATTCTTAACAGTGATTTAGGGATGTTTGGCATTGATGAACTGTTTGGGCTTGAGCTTGCGGGCATGTATGGGACCATTGGGAAAACCAACTTTGGTGACATTGACGTGAATAAACCACTGATCGTCGGTCGCTTGAACGCCGACGGCAAACAAGAAAAAACGATGTGCCATACTTTTTTAGATGACATTGTCGGTGCGATTGCCGCCGCCGCTAGCACACGTGTAGCTCAAATAACGAATGAAAATGAAGCGTTACGCGAACCTGGATACAAACACATACAATTTAAATTCGACGAGTAGTGAGGGTGCCTTATGGCCAAAGAACGAAAAAGTCTCGAAGACTTTTTTGAAAAAACCGATCAAGACCCTGAAGCACTCGAAACCTATGTAGAGAGTCTTGGGGATGAAACTGATCCGAATAAAGAAACCCGCATCGACAAATTGGCGATCGTTTTTTCGCAAACCCTAAAACGACTCAAATTCACCTCGAAAAGTGATCGCACTAAACCTAAATCAGGCTCGAGAAGACGCCTAGAACTCTATTTTAAACGCATAATTAAACGGCTCACCGATTACTTTAACTTAGAATCTGGTGTCGATATCCTAGATGAAAAAAGTGTTCTATATAGACGGAACCGTGTCATCAAGAACATCATCCGTGTGACCAACGTCGTGTTCTTCATCTTTACCGTCATCGGTTCACAAACGCCAAACTACATCGTGATTGCCGGGTTTGGGTTGGTGATGTTCACGATCAACACCACGTTAAAACGGATCATCAATGAAGAGCCCAGGACGCTGCTTAAACAACAAATGGCGATGTATATCGCATCCGTTTACATCATTTTGGCGTCGTTTGGTGTATATATTAAACTACGCGTAGGTGCCGGAACGCTTGAAATTGGTGGCGATGAGACGATGTTTAATCTCTTCTCGATCACCCAAGCAGGGTATGTTTTGATTTACTTCTCGCTGGTGGTGGTGGCCCTTTATCAAGATGCGAACCTACTGCGTTTCTTATTTAAATGGGTGTTAGTCTTGATGACGGTCATTCACATCATCATCATGTATCCACTTTATCTTTATGCGACGTCACTTGAAGATCTTTATACGTTCTTGTGGCTAACCAACCGTGAAGTCACGATTGATATTTTCTTAAGAACGCTGGTCCTCATCATCTTTAACATTGCACTTTATTCATCCGTGGCAATCGGTGAGATGATGAACACCAAACGAAAAGAAGAACTCATCAAGCGTCGTGACATGGAAGCGGATTTTAAAGCTGTCGTAGGCGATGTCTTTGACGTCATTGGTGTTTTTAACAGTGAATCACACAGCGCTAAAGACGCGATGCATTCAGCGACACGAGTCGCAGAGATTGCTTCACGTTTAGGCAACGTGTTGGGCCTTTCACCCAACGTGTGCACGGAGATTTATGAGTACTCAAAAATCCATGTGGACAGAACAGAAGACCTTTCGATTGAAGATTACGATGAAAAAGAAGTGCTTACCGAAAAAGACTATCAAATTATTCGGGATAAAACCATCCTTGGTTCAGTGATTATCAAACGACTCCAACTCAATCAAAAAAGCGAAGACATTGTCCGCGCGCATTTTGAAAAAACGGCGGATAAAGCGTTTAGTGAAAAGATGAAACAGATTCAGCGTTCACAAGAAGGCCAAATCATTTTATTGTCTGAAATCTATGAGATTTTAAGACAACCCAGAAACTATAAAACAGCCCTCACGCACAAGCGTGCGCTCGAATTGTTACAACTCGAGTTCAAAGGGTATTTTGAACCCTATATTTTAGACCGTTTCATTCGTTACAGCACCGAGTTTGAAGATTATTATTTGCGTTATTCCCAAAAACTAAATGCAGCTAAACCGACACCAACACCATCGACATGATGGTGTTTTTTTTCGCCATGATTTCGTCTACTAACTAAAACCGTAAAAAACCGTAAAAAAATCACTTTGAGGGGTTGATTTGTCATTTTAGAGGCGTATAATGGAGGTGAATATAAAAGCGTTTACATCGTCTAATAAAGACAACCCCATAAGAAAGAAGGACAACCCAACTATGAAAACCGTGGTCATTGGTGTGATCGGTGCAGATGTGCATGCGGTAGGCAATAAAATCATTCATCATGTCCTTGAAGAAGCCGGCTTTCACGTCGTGAATATCGGTGTCTTATCCACTCAAGAAGATTTCATCCATGCGGCGATCGAAACAAACGCCGAAGCCATCCTTGTCTCCAGTCTTTACGGACACGGAGAAATGGATTGTTTATACTTTAAACAAAAATGTGTCGAAGCTGGACTCAATCATGTCAAACTCTATGTTGGTGGCAACATTGTTGTAGGCAAACAGGACTTTAAAGCGGTCGAGGCCCGCTTTAAAAAAATGGGATTTGACCGTGTCTATCCGCCTGGGGCAAACATTGAAAGTGCCCTTGAAGAGATTAAACAGGATTTAGGCATGTTATGAGCGTTCAGCTGCTCGTTGATTTTGGGTCTACCTACACCAAAATCACCGCCGTCGATTTACAACATGGTCTCGTCGTCGGCACCGCAAGCGCCCCAACCACCGTTAAAACAAACGTCATGGAAGGGTTTAATGCGGCCTTAAAAAAGTTAGAAAGCACCCACCCCCTGCCTGGTGAAATCACGGGCATTTCAGCATGTTCATCGGCGGCTGGCGGTTTAAAAATGGCGGCGATCGGCCTCGTTGAAGAACTGACCGTTGAAGCCGCAAAACGCGCCTGTTTAGGCGCCGGTGCTTTGGTGAATCATGTTTTTTCACATCACCTAAACCGTAAAGACATTAAAGCCTTAAAAGACGCCCCCATTGACATCATCTTACTCGCGGGGGGCACCGATGGAGGCAACAAAGAGTGCATCATTCATAACGCTAAAAAACTGAAAGAAGCAGCGCTCGGTAAACCCATCATTGTCGCGGGCAACAAAGACGCCCAGGATGAGATCGATGCAATCTTTGAAGGCACGAACATTGAATACTACATTGTCGATAATGTCATGCCAGCGCTAAGAACGCTCAACGTCAAAGAAGCCAAACAGGTTATTAGACAAATCTTTATCACTAAAATCGTCGAAGCTAAAGGCATCAAAAAAGCCGAACAAACGATCGGCGACATCATCATGCCAACCCCTGAAGCGGTCTTGGTCGCCGCGGAACTTTTAGCCAAAGGCTACGAAGAGGAAGAAGGGTTTGGCGAGCTGATGGTCATCGATGTGGGTGGCGCCACGACCGATGTGCATACGATTGGTCAAGGTTTCCCCAAACGCACCGAAGTGATTTTTAAAGGGCTCCAAGAACCATTTGCGAAACGCACGGTGGAAGGCGATTTAGGCATGCGCTACAGCGCGAAAGCCTTGCTTTCTTTAGTCTCATCTTATGAGTTTAAACGCTACTCAAACTATGAAGGGGACGTCGAAGCGGCGGCTAATAAACGCTACGAAGACGTCAATTATTTGCCTGAAAACGACGCTGAGCGCGAGTTCGACCAAGCACTCGCCCGCATCTGTTGTGACCTTTCGATGTCCCGTCATGTCGGTCATGTTGAAGTGGTCTACACCCCTCTTGGCAACATGTATTATCAAATCGGTAAAGACTTAAGCGACATTCAATACGTCATTGGCACCGGGGGCATTTTAATTAATCACCCTGAGGCTAAAAACATCTTGCAAGAAGTGAATCAAAAAAGTGAACGAAAACTTGAACTTAGACCCACCGATCCGACCATTTTGCTCGACCAAGACTACATCCTCTCAGCGATGGGCTTGCTTGCGCAAAAACACCCCAAACTTGCCCTCAAACTCATGAAAAAACATCTTGTTTAGGAGCCGTCATGATTGAAAATAAAAAAATAGACCTCGATGTCTTTTTAGCCAAGCGCGCCAAAATACTCACCGCTTGGCCCACAGGCGCTTCTGAAGCGCTGTCGTTAGAACACGCCGTTAGCACGTTAAAAGCGGTGCCTTTACACAAGCAGTTTGCGCATGTCCTAGATGAAGCCAAAGCGGCTGGCAAAACACTCATTCAACCACGTGCCGGTGTCGCTTTAATTGATCAACACATTGAACTTTTAACCTACTTACAAGACGTCGGTGGGGCGGATTTACTCCCTTCGACCATTGATGCCTACACAAGACACAACCGTTACGACCAAGCCGAAGATGGCATCAAAGCCTCAAAAAAAGAAAAACGCAGCATGCTCAACGGCTTTCCTGCGGTCAACCATGGGGTAGAGGGCTGTAAACTTGTCTTAGACGCGGTTAATCGCCCCTTACAAGCGCGTCATGGCACACCAGATGCGCGTTTACTCAGTGAAATCATTCATGCGGCCGGCTGGACTTCAAATGAAGGCGGCGGGATTTCTTATAACATTCCTTATGCGAAAAACATTGCGCTTGAAGATTCGATTCGTTACTGGCAATACGCGGACCGGCTGGTAGGGTATTACGAAGAACAAGGCATTCGCCTCAACCGTGAACCTTTCGGGCCACTGACAGGGACGTTGGTGCCGCCTTGCATCTCGCATACCGTGGCGATCATTGAAGCGCTCCTCGCGGCCGAACAAGGCGTCAAACATCTGACGGTTGGTTATGGTATGGGCGGACACGTCATTCAAGACGTCGCAGCGTTACAAACGCTTGAAACCTTAACGACCTATTACTTAAAACTCTTTGGTTATAACGACGTCACCGTCACGACGGTCTTCCATCAGTGGATGGGCGGCTTCCCAGCCGATGAATCTGCTGCTTTAGCCTTAATTTCGATGGCCTCGATGGTCGCGGCCATGGGTAAAGCGACGAAAATGATCACCAAAACACCCCATGAATCCGCAGGCGTACCCACCAAAGAAGCCAACGCTCAAGGGCTCATCGCCTCAAAAACCATCTTAAATCTGATGAACACCCAGCCTTTCCCAAGTTCCGAGGCGCTCGAAAAAGAAAAAGCCTTGATTAAAAAAGAAGTCGATCAACTGCTATACGCGACGCTTCACATCGGCCAAGGCGATTTAGCCAAAGGCGCGGTAAGAGCGTTTGCGAATGGCCTTTTAGACATTCCTTTTGCGCCCAGTGAAATGAACCTTGGTAAAATCTTACCCGCCCGCGACGCTGAAGGTGCCATCAGAATTGTGAACTTTGGCTCGCTTGCGCTTGATCAAGACATTAAAGACCATCATCAAAGCTTACTCTCAAAACGAGCCAACCAACAACAACGTGAGATTAACTTCCAAATGACGATCGATGACGTGTATGCGATCGCACAAACAAAATTGGTGGGTGAACGCCGATGAAAATTATCGATGTCCTCACCGCCAAAGGCAACACAGGCTTTTACTTTGACGACCAACGTGCCATCAAAGCAGGCGCTGTGATGGATGGATTTGCGTATGTAGGGAGTCCTCAAACCCTGCATTTTAGTGCCATTCGTCAAGCGGGCGAAGCCCTTAGTATTCTCTTGATTTTAGACGATGGACAGATCGCCAAAGGCGACTGTGCGGCGGTCCAATATAGCGGTGCCAGTGGCCGTGATCCGCTCTTTTTAACCGAGCTTTATGAACCGTTCTTTCACAAACATCTTAAGGGCCGTTTGATTGGTTTAGATGTGCGCGACTTTTTAACCCACGCCAGGACCTTTGACACCTTACAAATTGAAGGCAAACGTCTCCATACGGCGCTACGTTATGGCATTTCACAAGCCTTACTGGATGCGTGTGCTAAAAGTTATGGCATCCCGGTGGCGGCGGTTGTGCGCCAACTGTATGAAATCGATGACACGTCCTATGAGTCTGTGCCTATTTTTGCGCAAAGCGGGGATGACCGTTATTTAAACGTCGATAAGATGATCATCAAAGAAGCCGATGTCTTACCGCATGCGCTCATCAACAACATCGACACTAAACTCGGCCGTCAGGGCGAGTTGTTGTTAACGTATGTGGATTGGCTAAAAACGCGCATCCTCGAAAAACGTTTAAGAGACGACTATACGCCGATTTTACACATCGATGTGTATGGCACCATCGGCATCATTTTTGATGAAGATACGACGCGTATGACGCAATATCTTGCGGCTTTATCACAGGCAGCCAAACCGTTTAAACTCCGCATTGAAGGGCCTGTGGATTGCGGTGATCAAGCCGGCACCATGGCCGCCTTGCATGCGTTAAAAAAAGCACTCGAAGACGCGGCTATTGACCTTGAAATAGTTGCGGATGAGTGGTGTAACACCTTTGACGATGTCAAAGCCTTTATCAAAGAAGATTGCGCGCACATGATTCAAGTCAAAACCCCAGATTTAGGGAGTGTTCATAACACCATCGAAGCGTTGCTTTATTGCCATGCGCACGGCATCGGGGCGTATAGCGGGGGCACCTGTAATGAAACCGACATCTCCGCACACATCACCACCTCGATTGCGATCGCTACCAAAGCATCTCAAGTCCTCGCAAAACCAGGCATGGGCACCGATGAGGGGCTCATGATTGTTAAAAATCATATGGCAAGAGAACTTGCCTTATTAAGGAGAGGGTCATCATGATTGTCAGTGGATCGTTAGAATCCAACGATTGTCTCATCACCCTAAGTCCCGCAGAAACCTTTGGTGTACGGTTAGAAAGTGTGGTCTATGCGGCCTATGGCAAGCACATTGAGCAGCTCATCACCAAAGAATGTGAAAAACTCAAACTCACCAACATTGCGGTGCATTGTCAAGACCAAGGCGCGCTTGATGTGACAATTCTCGCGCGTTTAAAAGAGGCGTGTGCGAAGTATCGTGAGGGTCATCTTCATGCGTAGTGCGCTTTTTATCAGTGCGAACACACCAAGCATGATGCTCGCTGCGCATGCGTATGAAACCGACGCCATTTTTTATGACCTTGAAGACAGTGTGGCGCTAAGCGACAAGCGGAGCGCACGTTTTTTGTTGGAAGAACACTTAAAAACACATCCTTTAAATGTCCCAAGTTTTGTGCGTATCAATGCGGTCGATCATGAGGCCTTTGAGGAAGACATTAACGCGTTAAAACGACTTAATCACGTAGACATCCTCTTACCTAAAGCGAGCGTGAAGGCGTTACAACACTGTTTAGACGCCTACCCAAAAGCACGTATTTTTGCGTTATGTGAAACATCAGAGGTGTTTTTTGAACTGCCTCTATTGGCCAAACACCCTTCAGTAGTAGGCTTAATGCTCGGTGGGGAAGATTTAGCGCTGGCGTTAGACGCCCCTAAACCGACCCATCCTGAGGCGTTACTGTTCGCAAGAAGCCAGTTGCTTTATGCGGCGAAAGCGTATCACAAATGGGCGCTTGATACCCCCTACACCCATTTTCAAGATGACGAAGGGCTCATCAAAGACATCGAGCGTGCCAAACGCTTAGGCTTTGATGGCAAAGCCGCCATTCACCCTTCCCAACTGCCCATCATTCAGTCGCACTTTTCACCTTCACAAGACGCGCTTGAAGAAGCCCAGGCGATCATCGACATTCATGAACAAACCAACCAAGTTCGCTTCAGTTATCAAGGCAAAATGGTCGACCAACCGATCATTACCAAAGCGTATCGTTTACTCAAGAAAAAGGACGCGAAGCCATGAACGTTTATTACGGCTATGACGCCTACTTTAAAGCGCACCCCCCACAATCAAACGTGACACTAAGTTTTCATCATCACCTGCGCCAAGGCGATCAAGTGTTAAATGACGTGATGCGTTATTATCAGAACGAACGTCATCTTACGCTGATGCCCAGTGCGCTTTTTCCTGTGCACGCACGGGCACTCACACCCTTCATTCAAGAAGGGCGCATTGACGCGATCTACACGAACTATGTCTCAGGCCCTTTAGGCCGTGTTTTACGGGATTACCCTTTAAAAAATCAACTTCACCTCGATACACACGGCGGCCGTGCAGGGCGTTTATTAAGCAAAAAAACCCCCTTAGATATCGCCTACATTGCGGTCCCTGCGGTGGACCATGAAGGGAACTTAAGTGGGCTCGAAGGCCCAAACGCGTGCGGATCTTTAGGCTACGCCACGGCCGATGCGAAAGTCGCTAAAACCGTCATTCTCATCACCGATCACTACGTACCCACACTCAGTGGGAAGACGTTTCGATTGCCACACATCGATGCGATCATTGTCGTCCCTTCGATTGGCAAACAAGCCGGCATCGAAAGTGGCACCACCAAAGTGCGTCCTCAACCACTCCATGATCTCATTGCGCAAAAGACCATCGACGCGCTCATCGCCCTTGAAGCACTTCCTGATCGACTGTCTTTTCAAACCGGCGCCGGCAGCATCTCTTTACGCATCGCCAAACGTTTAAAAGACCATTTAAAAACCCAACAAAAAACCGCGCGCTTTGCGAGTGGTGGGATCACCGCGATGCATGTCGAAATGTTAAACGAAGGGCTCATTGACACACTTTACGATGTGCAATGCTTTGATTTAGACGCGGTTAGGTCACTTAAAACCCACCCACAACATGTGGCCATCAGTGCCGATCGTTATGCGAATAAACGTCAAGCCGATCGGATTACGAATGCGCTTGATCTCGTCTTTTTAGGTGCCGCTCAGATTGATACCGCCTTTAATGTGAACGTCACCACCGAGTATGACGGCACCCTCATGGGTGGTTCTGGCGGTCACGCCGATACCGCCGAAGATGCGGCGCTCACGGTGGTGGTCAGTCCGCTTTTAAAAGGGCGAATGCCGCTGATCTTATCCAACGTCACCACCATTACTACCCCAGGACACACCGTCGATATGCTGGTCACTGAACACGGCATAGCGATCAACCCTAACCGTCAAGATTTATGGGAAAAAGCCAAAAAGGCCAAGCTTATCATCATGACTATTGAGACATTAAAAGCGAAAGCCGAAGCGTTCGCAGGCATCCCAGCCCCGATTCCAAAACCGACGCCGATTGGTGTGAGTTATGACCGCTTAAACGAACCGCTTGACACCCTTTAAAGGAGTGCGCTATGGAATGGTTACACACGTCTAAGCAGCGTGAAGAACTCAAGCAACTGCTTTTTTCACAAGGGCTTAGCTATGAAGACACGGTCACGAATACTGCCTTGCTGTATGATGCGCAAGGTCTTTTAGCGACCGCGTCTTATGAAGGACGTGTGATTAAAATGGTCGCCGTTCGTGCAGGTGAGATGGGTCAAGATCATATGGCGAAAGTCTTAAGTTTTATTTTAAAAACCTTGGCCGATGAGAACATTACGCACACGTTTGTGTACACCACGCTCGATAAAAAAGCTTATTTTGAACCGTTTGGGTATCGCTTTTTTGCGCACACCGACCATGTCGCCTTAGGTGAACGTGGTGGGGACATCACGCACGTCTTAACCCAACAAGCGCAATCTCTTAACGTGCTTGAGGATGTGGGCTGTGTCGTCATCAACGCCAATCCGCTCACCCTCGGCCATGCGCATTTGATCGATACGCTGGCTAAAAACCACCAAACTGGATTGGTCTTTGTGGTGGCTGAA
>SKKW01000038.1:0-2536 GCA_007123535.1 Candidatus Izemoplasma sp.
ACATATATTGAACCGAGCCTTCGACCAACAGCTCCCCGTCTCTTCTTATCTCATAAACCCGGTAACCCATCATACGTTTAAAGCTAAACGGTTCGGTTGAGACCGACACTTCACCAGCTTCAAAAGGTTTCACAAAAGTCACGTGATAGCGCGTGACCACCCACGCTAAGTCGTGTGCTAAATGATAATCGGTGCCCAGTCCAAGCGCATCACTGTGCATGCGTGTGATGTCATTAAGCGATTGGATTAGGTCATGTAACGTCAAGGGGTTGTTGCCTTGACCTAACACCATCGTGCGCGTAAAAAAAGCCATGTTATCAAGGTCCTAACGTGTAAAATTTCAAACTGATTAACACGAGACTGTCACTGATCACTAAGTAAAGAAAGCTTAACCCCAACACACTTTGGATGCTGCGCTGTTCTATTAAAAGTGCCATCGGTGCTTGAAAGAGCGCTTGTGGGAAAAACGCAAAGCTTTCTCCTTCAAACATCATCAATGTTAAAAGCAAGAAATAAAACACAAAGGTCAAGATAAGCGTGAGGGAAAAGCGCTTGGTGAACGTGTAACAAAGAAGTGTAAGAGCATAGAATAAATAGGCGAGTGCCCACATCGGTAACATCGCAATTAAAAGTCTTCCCCAAGCCATTTCCCCGAATAATAATTGGGTATAACTGCCAAACCATAGGGCGCTAAAATAAAGACTGGCGCCGATGACTAAAAACATCACCAACGTTTTTGCGAACACATGATCGGTTTTCGTAAACGGCAACGTGTAATACGTTTCCGCAAACTGACTGCGTCGTTCGTAATGCACATAAGAGGCAAAAATAAACAACAAAACCATCATAAACAACTGTGAGAGATTCCCAATCAACTGAGCATATGCTTCTAAGACGGTGGCTTCGGGTAAGGGAATTTGATCCAGTCCTTATGAGGCCAGCACAAAGGCTAAAATCTCCGGCATATATCGTGCGGTAATCGCGGATAAAAGCCCTAAAAAAGCCCCTAATCCTAACAAAATCAACAGGCGTTGCGTGCGCCATAACAGCGTCCACTGCATCTTAATGAGTGTGGGCATCAAGCACCTCGTAATAAAGTGACGTGAGTGTCTTTTTCACCGGCACAAACGCCGTTACGATAAGCCCTTGGGTTTGAACCCAGGACCAAAACGATGTTAAGGCGTTTTCATGTTCAAAGGTCACTGTGTAACTGGTGTCGCTTTTAGGGGTGAGCTGTCCATCTGGCCATGAACCTTCTAAGGGCTTATTAAAGGTAATCTCATAGCTTAGGCCTTGATCGTTAAGCATCGGCTTTAAAAGACCTTCAGCTAACAGTCGTCCGTGTTCTAAAATGCCAATACGATCGCTGACGCGTTGGGCGTCGTCTAAGATGTGTGTGGAATAAAGAATCGTCGTTTCTTCTTTTAACGTCTGCATCAGTGAAAGCACTTGATCGCGACCTAAAGGGTCTAGGGCGCTGGTGGGTTCATCCATAATGAGAAGTTTTGGCCGTGGTAACATAGCCGCGCCGATGGCTAAACGCTGACGCATCCCGCGTGAAAAAGCGCCGATAGGTTGTTGGGCATGTTTTAAGTCGACTTGGGCTAACACCTCATCGATACGATCGTTTAAGTTTGCTACCTCGTACAGTTCACCGACCAGCTTAAGATATTCTTTTGCTTTCAAAAAAGCTGGAAACTGTGGTACGTCACTGACAAAGCCTACTTGCCGCTTAAACTGAACGCGGTCAACGGTGATGTCTTCGCCGTTAAAACGCATTGAGCCTTGTTGGGGTGTGAGGTAGCCTAATAGACAATGTAATGTCGTGGTTTTTCCTGCACCGTTGCGGCCAATAAAGCCATAAATTTCGTTAGGATGCACATTTAAAAAGAGGCCGTTTAAGACCTTCTTTTCTTGATAGGAAAACTGCAACGCTTCAATCGACAAGTGTGACATCTTTACGTCCTACCAATAAATAAATTACCCAACCAAAACTGATGAGCGCAACAATGATGGTCCACGCAGTTTTGCTGATAAAGAGGGTTTCTCGGTGCGCTTTGTAAATGTCAATGATGCTATAAACACGAAACCCCAGTTCAATGAGTACTAAAGGAATCAAGAATGGTAATATCGAGATTAATTCTTCAATCATAAACCTTCCCTAACGCTTTCTTGAGGGACTTTAAGACTTTGTCTGCCGGTGATGCCGCTGATTAAATATAAAACCCCCGCGATTTGATTAAACAACATGTTAAAGCCGCCATAAATGGCTTGATACAACAACACTTTTTGGGCAGTATCAAAATCATAGCGCTGTTTCACTAAACGACTAAAGAGCCACAGATTCACCATGAAAAATAGGCTCACAATAAACGTCAGAACCAACAGCACAAGCCTTAAAACAGCCCCCACGAGTAAGGCGATTTGAGCGTCGCCTTGGGAGAAACCCTCGGCCATTAAATCATTCACGCTTAGCGTTGAAAGAAGCTGTAAAAAAACCAAGCCTAAGATCATCATCAAAAGACCAAAGCCTTCA
>SKKW01000153.1:0-2533 GCA_007123535.1 Candidatus Izemoplasma sp.
AACCCTCGACGATTTGTTTTTACTTGTCGATCGTGTCATTTTAGAGTTGCGGCCGTTATGGGCGCCGGTGATCATCACGGGGCGCATTCTTGGAGCGATGTTACTGTTTAATGTCTTTGTGCTCATCAACACCTTCATCTTGCGCATGCGTTTGACGATGGTGCCTTTTAAACAACTCTATGTCATGTTTACGTACGCCTCAACGACGCTCTTTGTGGTGTTGATTTTTGACGCGGTGATGACGCTCAATATTTTCTTGTTTATTCTTTTGTTGTTTTTTGCGTTTAGACAAACCTCGCGATTGGCGCTCGAACTGCAAAAACGGCTCTTGTTTAAAGATGATAATGACGCTTGATAATGGCGCTTAGGTGTGCTAAAATCAGCCTAACAGCAACGAACTAACACCAGTAATGAAGGCTTGGAAAAAAGCGACTTAGTGGCGGTGAAAACTAAGCAGAGGGCTTTTGTGAATTAGGTTAGGGAGCTGTGCGTGTGCAACCCGTGAGCACGCATCGTTTTGCCAGCGTTAATGGCCTAAAGTGAAATCATAAGGTGGTACCGCGGAGACGCCCTTTTTAAAGGGTGTTTTTTTTATGAGAGAGGATGAAGAGTATGGACTATCATGCGCCATCGATTGAAAAGAAATGGCAACAGATTTGGGAAGAAAAACACGCGTTTAAAGCGATTGATTTTGATGAGAAACCGAAGTATTACGCCCTGGTGGAATTTCCTTATCCTTCTGGATCAGGGATGCATGTGGGGCACATTCGGGCCTACGCATCGCTCGAAGTCATTGCGCGTAAACGCCGTATGGAAGGCTATAACGTCTTATTTCCGATCGGCTTTGATGCGTTTGGCTTACCGACCGAAAACTTTGCGATGAAAGAAAACGTCCATCCACGTAAGGTGACCGATCAAAACATTGAGCATTTTACCGCACAACTTAAAGCGATTGGCTTTAGTTTTGATTATGATCGCGTGGTCGACACCACGGATCCACACTATTACCGTTGGACGCAGTGGATTTTCTTAAAACTCTATGAACACCAATTAGCCTACCGCAATAAAACGTACGTCAATTATTGCCCATCGTGCCAAGTGGTGCTCGCCAATGAAGAAAGTCAAGGTGGCGAATGTGACCGCTGTGGTAGCCCCATTGTGCAAAAAGAAAAAGACGTGTGGTTTTTAAAAATCACCGCCTACGCACAAAAGCTGCTGGACGGCTTAAAAGACTTAGAAACGTTGCCGCGCATCGCCTTAGAACAAGAAAACTGGATTGGCCGTAGTGAAGGCGCTTCGGTGATTTTTCCCATCTTAAAGACCGAGGATCAACTGGAGGTCTTTACGACACGCCCTGACACGCTTTTTGGCGCGACCTTTATGGTCGTGGCGCCTGAGCATCCGATGTTAAAACGTCATGAAGCACACATCCAAAACCTTAAAGCCATTGAAGCGTATCAAACCCAAGCGCGTTTAAAAACAGAGTTTGAACGCACGCAACTCGTCAAAGATAAAACCGGTGTCCGTATTGAAGGGCTTGAAGCGCTCAACCCACTCACCCAAAAACCAATTCCGATCTTTATTGCGGATTATGTCATGATGGGCTATGGCACCGGCGCCATTATGGCGGTGCCGGGTCATGACCAACGCGATTATGAGTTTGCGAAAGCCTATGATTTGCCCATTGTTGAAGTCATTGCGGGCGGCGATTTAAGTGTCGAAGCGTATACTGATACCGCCGAAGGCACGCTTGTTAACAGTGATTTTATCAATGACATGGACGTCCCTACCGCGATCAAGACAATGAACGATTATTTAGAAACCCATGGCTTAGGCGCGCGTATGGTCAACTTTAAGATGAAAGATTGGGCCTTTAACCGTCAGCGCTACTGGGGCGAACCGATTCCGATTGTGCACTTAAACGATGGCACCATGAAGGCGTTAGATGAATCAGAGTTACCCTTAGAACTCCCCTATCTCGAAGATTTTAAACCTTCCGCCGAAGGCGCTTCCCCTTTAGCCAACGCCAAAGATTGGCTGACGGTCACCCATCAAGGAAAGCCCGGTCAAAGAGAAACCGACACGATGCCCCAGTGGGCAGGGTCTAGTTGGTATTTCTTACGGTACACAGACCCCCACAACGACACCCATTTTGCGGATTATGAGAAGCTAAAGTACTGGTTGCCTGTCGATTGGTATAACGGCGGCATGGAACACGTCACCCGCCACGTCATTTATTCACGTTTTTGGCATCGCTTCCTTTACGATATCGGCGAAGTACCCGTGCCAGAACCTTACAAAAAGCGCACCGCTCAAGGGCTGATTTTAGGGCCAGATGGCGACAAAATGTCGAAATCCAAAGGCAACGTCGTTAACCCAATGGAAATTGTTGAACAATATGGTGCGGACACCTTGCGTGTGTACATTTTATTCATTGGCGATTATGAACAAGCCACCCCTTGGTCGGACGCTGGAGTAAGGGGCGCACGACGCTTTTTGGATAAAGTTTGGCGGCTAAAAGAACTGGTCGATC
>SKKW01000019.1:0-2513 GCA_007123535.1 Candidatus Izemoplasma sp.
ATGTATAAAAACGCTTCGACCTCTTCGCCAAGCGTTAAATCATGTGCTGCATCACTTTTCAATAAACTCACTGAAAGGGCGTCATTTTCTAATTGGTAGTAATCTTCAAGAACCTCGACCACACGAAACTGGTCAAATTGTCCTAACTTTAAAGCATTCATTTGTTCACCTCGTTGCAATTATACCAAAAAGACCGTTTTTGTACACGCATAATGATGTTTTTGGTTGCTTTTTTATAGCCCCTTTGATACAATGAAGGTCGCATATGGTACGGAGGTGAAAGTATGGCAAATATCAAACAACAAAAGAAACGTGTCTTAACCGATGAAAAACGTCGCTCGCGTAATTTTATTTTTAAATCAGGTTTAAAAACCGCGATCAAAAAAGTTGAATTAGCGGTCCAAGCGAACGATGCTGAGGCGGCCAAAGAAGCGTTACGCACGGCACACCTTAAGCTTGACAAAGGGCTTTCAAAGGGAATCCACCATAAGAATTATGTGGCTCGTCAGAAAGCGCGTTTACAAAACCTCGTCAACAGCTTATAAAAAAAACCTTCGTTACAGTTTAACTGTATGAAGGTTTTTTTATTGTTTTTTTGTTCTTTAAGTCGATAAAATAAACATCTCGACCGCCAATTTCTTGTCCATGTAGCCCGTCTTAATTTGATGATCGAGTTTTTCAAGTTGGTTTAAGTGCTCACGCACACGGTGAGCGGGCACTTCACGGGCGTTTTGAACCATGAAATACGCACGACCACTCTTAACATTGAAATGATGTTGAACTTGTTCTTGGTTTGCGCCTGCTTGTATGAGACGCTGGGTGGTGTTGATTTCACGGTATTTAGAGACAATTAAACTCAAGACTCTTAAAGGATCTTCACTGTAGGCCACCAAATCGTGATACACATGCAACGCTTTCTTCTTATCCCCACGTAACATCGCATTGAGAATTTCAAAGACATCGTCTTAAATGTTGCGCGTGATCACATGTTGGATGGTCGCTAATGAAATGTTTTTTAAATCTTGAGCATAAGCTAAAAGTTTGCGGATTTCTAAATACGCCACTTCTGTGTCCTTGCCCACACGTTTGATAAGTTCTAAGTACGCATCGTGATCGATGCTCAACCCTTGTTTCGCAAATTGACGCTTCATCCAAGCACCCAAATCTTCCGCGGTTTGTTTCTTCGCTTCAATCATGGTCGCTTGTTTTTTGAGTGTTTTTACAATCTCAAGACGATTATCTAAGGTTTGTCCTGGCACGGTGAACACGAGATACGTGTGCGTTGGGGGTTCTACAAGATAACGTTTTAAAACCTCTAAATTTTGAACAAAGGTACTTTTTTGGGGACTTAAAAAATACGCATGGTGAAGAATAACCATCTTATGTTCACTCATAAAAGGAATGGTTGCCGCATCCGCGAGCGCATCTTCTAAGCGTTGTTCTTCTAAGTCATAATGCGCCACGTTAAACTCATCGAGCCCCAGGGCACTGATGTGTTGTTTGATTTTATTTTTAATGTAAAAGGTATCTTCGCCGTAATAGACAGTCAACAGTTCCATCGTTTTCACCCCACTCATTATAGCATATCTGCTTAAGGTGGGGTGCTTTTTTTTAGGACTTGTCCTGAAAAGAAAAACCATCGGATGGTCCCTAATTCATCGGTGCGATAGACCGTGATGTCACGCGCTTCAAGGCGATCAATCACTTCAGGGTGAGGAAAACCAAAACGGTTGTATCGATGCGCAGGGATGATCGCGGTGTGTGGTTGATAATGATCTAAAAAGGCCAACGTACTTGACGTTTTAGAACCATGATGTGCCACTTTTAACCAATCAATCTTAAAGGTATGATCTTGAATCATTTGCGCTTCACGTTGATGTTCAATATCGCCTGTAAACAAAAACGTTGTCGATGCATAGTCGATTAAAAGCACCAGCGAATCATCATTTAGGTCATTAAAGTAGGTTTTTTGCGATAAGACTTGGTACTGTATTTTTCCGCAGCGATGCCACACATCGGTGGCTAAAGGCTGGTGCTCAGGCGCTAAAACCAAACCGATCGGAAGATGCGCAGCGAGCGTGTCATATTCGCCCACATGATCTCGATGATTGTGAGTGAGCACCATCACATCGAGTGAATGAATCCCTCGACGTCTGAGCGCTTGTAAGAGTTGTCTTGAAGGGTCGACATCCCCCGTGTCAATCAACATCGCACATTGACGATGCGCATCTACAAGTAACAACGCATCGCCATGCACATCAAACATCGTTAGACTCCCCACAGGCATCAAATAAGCTCTAAAAAAACACCCCACAACCACGAACACTGGCAAGACCCATGCTTTAAATCTTTTAAGCGCGTGCTGATACGACGCAAAAAAGACACTCCCATAATAAAGCAACGTTTCAACACCTGGACGAATGGTCAATGAGAGGGTGAAAGGTAGCGTATGGTAAAGACGCTTAACCCCTTCTTCAAAAAGTAGGGGGACAAAACCAAACACCGCATCAAGA
>SKKW01000120.1:0-9698 GCA_007123535.1 Candidatus Izemoplasma sp.
CCCCAACTAAGATAATGACGCTCCCTATCGCATGATAGCGATACAACGTTTCGTTGAGAATAAACGCCCCCGCTAAAATGGATACAACTGTCGCTAAGTTTGCATAGATGCTGGCAACAGGCGCTGTTAGTGTTCTTAAAGCATAATTAACAAGGAAAAAACCACCCACAGAAGCCATCACACCTAAATACAAAATCGGAAAAACATTTTGGATGATCATTAGATTCAAGACGTAATCCGAAAGACGATTTTCAATGATCAGCTGACCAATAAAAAGGGTGTTAAACGTCACGGCGCCCACCATCATCATAAAATAGGTGAGCTCAGCCGCGCGTACACGCGTAGAAGCCGCCCTTGAGGCTAAGTTAAAGGCTGCGGCGGACAATACCGCCAAGAATAACAAGATAAATCCTAAAAGCGCACCCTCTAAACCATTTTGAAGGCGCTGAACTTGGATGTATAAAATGCCACTGACACTTAAAATAATAAAAATCCATTGCACAGGTCTTACCGGTTCTTTCAACACGACACCACTCATGAGCGCGCCAAACACGGGGATGAGAGCAATCATCATGCCGGCTTCCGCGGAAGTAACAAGATTCAGTCCATAGATCTCAAATAAGAAATAAAGTACTGGTTGAAAAAGGACCACCCAAAAAATCGGTTTAATGGACGCTTTTGAAAAGCGAATGTTCACCCATTTTAAACGTCTTAGAAGTTCAAAAAATAAAAACGCGACGAGAAAACGATAGGCAATGAGTCCCATCGGTACGACATAATCAAGCGCCACTTTAGAGAACATAAAGGTAAATCCAAAAATGGTCGCAAAGAGTACCCCAGCAAGGTGACTTTTTATCTGCATCATCATCAAGCCTCCACGTTTTTCATTATAACGCAAAATGCGTCTCTCTATCGTCTTAAGACAAAAAAACACGCCTTATTTAGACGTGTTGTAAGCTTTAGGTGGCGTGAATCTTAGGGTGGCTTGTTCGTAAGCATACGCCAATCCAATGAGGCGTGGTTCTTGCCAAAGCGTTGCGGTAAAGACAAACGATTTAGGCGCGTCATCAATCAGTTTTTTAGCCGGAACAACGACGGAGGGATGCCCTAAGACAGGTCCATAAGGCAACCAATGTAAAGAGACCATCGCATCTAAATCATGTTGTTCATAGAGTGCTTCAAACGTTTGAGCGGCTTCCACCACGGCGGTGCGCTTTTGTAGGTAGTCTTCGCTATGTAAATCTCCAGAGGTCGCCTGAGCTGCAGTTAAAGTGTCGTGCCCATAAGGCATGCGACCTTTAGGATCCGCCTCATAAAAAGCGATAATCTCTTCGAGTGACTTCATGGCTGTGTGCCCTTCAACACTTTCTAAGTAGGCGTTTAAGCTGTGCTTAAACTCATAAAGCATACTGGCTTCATTAGGACAATCGACCGTCTCATAAACAACGTCTTCAATGATCACACCAAGTGGTTTATAAATTTGTTTGAGCTCACGCATGAGTTTGAGGTCTTCTTCTTTGTAGTCATACCCTTTAAGTTTAAGTAATCCAACACGAAGATTTTTAATAGGGTTCTTATAAGACGTTGCATAATCGAGCGATGTGTTTGGGTTATTGAGTGTTGCGTGATCATAAGCATCACGGCCTTTGATATATTCTAAGATTAACGCCGCATCACGGACCGTTCTAGCAATGGGACCGGCGGTATCTTGAACGGCTGATATGGGGATAATGCCATGACGTGAGACTAACCCTACGGTGGGTTTAATACCAACGACACCGTTTTGATAACTCGGGGCAATGATTGAGCCATTGGTTTCCGTACCGATAGCCATAGGCGCATACCCCATCGCCACCGAGACAGCCGAGCCCGTTGATGAGCCTAAGGGATCAATCTTGTCATGATAGGGACTTTTGACTTGCCCTTTGAGTGAAGAGAAACCTGAAGGCATTTTTTTCATACTCATAAAGTAAGCAAACTCTGATAAATTTACTTTGCCTAAGATGATGGCCCCAGCTTTTTTAAGATTTTGTACTAACGTTGCTTCATACGGTGGGATGAGATCTTTCAGCGCTAAACTGCCCGCGGTTGTCGGCATGTCTTTAGTGTTAATGTTGTCTTTTAACAAGATAGGAATCCCATGGAGTGGTCCCCTTGGTCCCTGCGCTTCACGTTCGTTATCTAAGGCTTTGGCTTGTGCCTTGGCATCTGGCGCAATCAGCGTCACCGCATTAACACTAGGGTCATGTTGTTCAATGCGCGCAAGTAAAGATGTTACAAGCTGAGTGCTTGTGAGTTCTTTTTTTCGGTACTTATCTTGGAGCGTTAAAATGGAGTCATAGATCATCTTCGTCACCTCTTAGAAGAATTATAGCACAGATGGTCACTAAAGCGCTTAAAATAAGGCCTATCCTTCAATTGTCAAGCGACTTTTTTTATGCGACAATAGAACATAGAAAATAAACGGAGTTGTTTGTATGCAAAAAAGTAACGTGCCTTACGTCATGTCAGCAATGATCCTCATTGGCGGTTTGAGCATTCAGCCATCCTTTAACGTTGTTAGTAGCTGGTACGTGTTAACCACACTTGCTGCTTTTTTGCTTGGGTTTATGCAAACACGTTCAATAAACCCTCGTTCGATCATTGGTTTAAAAGCCACCATCGCAACGTTAAGTTTTTTAATCTACGCGTTTCAGTCAGTATTTTTAGGCCACGGTGTCGTCGTGATGTTGGTCGGTTTATTTACGGACGATGGTTTAGCTCGCCAGATTACCGCGATCGTCGCGGGTGTGATTTACTTAGGTGTGGCCATCAGCGTATGGCCGATTGCTAAAATGGAACTTAAAAAACGCTACCGCTAAACCGTCTCATACATCACACAAAATCTAATAAGTTTAAGCCGGTCCGAAGGATTGGCTTTTTTATCGCATAAAAAAAACACCTTACGGCGTTTGAATGATATGGTGGAGCCAACGGGGCTCGAACCCGTGACCTCTAGCATGCCATGCTAGCGCTCTCCCAGCTGAGCTATGGCCCCACTCGAATATTAATTTTACCCTATGCGCTTTAAAGATTCAAGTGAAAACGAATCATTTTAAACACTTGACTAATTAAGGTGTTTTTTTGTGGTTTGAATGGATTGTTTTAGCTGCCTTCTTTGGACAAGGCTCGGCGGAACTGATCGATTTTTGCGACAATTAAATCCACCGCGATATCATGTTTAGAATCGTTAGGTATTAAAATATCTGCATAGCGTTTCGTTGGCCTAATAAAAGCATGATACATAGGTTTAACCGTCGACTGGTATTGTTCGATGATGTTTTCTAACGTACGTCCTCGTTCGTTAATGTCTCTTAACATCCGGCGGATAAAGCGGGTGTCATCGTCGAGTTCAACGTAAATGTTTAAATCTGATAAGCTGCGAATGGCTTCATCGTGTAACACTAAAATACCCTCAACAATGATGATGTTTTTAGGTTCGATTTTTTGGGTCGTTGAAGACCTTGTGTGATTGACAAAGTCATAGGTGGGTTTTTCAATGGGTTGAAACTGTAACAATGTTTCTAAATGAGCTTTCAATAACGTGTTATCTAATGAGGATGGATGATCGTAATTCATGAGACGTCTCTTATCAAGGGGGATGTCTTTTTGGTCATGATAATAATCATCTTGTTTAATGATGATGACATCTTCTAAGCCAGCACGTTTTAAGACTTCATCGACGACGGTGGATTTCCCGGAAGCCGAACCCCCGGCCACAAGCATCACATAGGGTTTCATAGTGTGTCACTCCTTATCGTTCATCATTATATCAAAATCCAACCAAAAGCACACGCATAAATATAGTTACAAAAAGTAAGTGCATATTTTACTTCGAATTCAAATTATTTGTTACACTGTAAATGTACACAACTTAAGGAGGTCATACTATGAGCACACCATTAAATTTAGGCATCATTATATCATCCACCCGTGAAGGACGTGTTGGTTTATCCGTCGCACAGTGGGTCAAAAGTGAACTCACAAAACGCACCGATGCGACCCTTACCATCATTGATTTAAAAGACTATCGACTCCCACTATTAGGCGAAGCTAAACCGACTCACTTAGAGCGATTTAAAGCGGATATTGCAGCGCAAGATGGGTTTATCTTTGTCACAGCTGAATACAATCATTCAATCCCAGCTAGTTTAAAAAACGCGATTGATTATTTGCGCGAAGAATGTCATAACAAAGCGGCTGGCATCGTCAGTTATGGATCTGCAGGCGGCGCACGTGCAGCTGAACATCTAAGAGCTATACTCGGCGAAATTAAGATTGCGGATGTGCGTAGTCATGTCTTATTATCGTTGTTCCATGATTTCGAAAAGTTTTCAACATTTAAACCTCAAGAAGGCATTCATGACAACAACTTAAACGCACTCACTCAAGAAGTCACCGATTGGGCCACCGCGCTCAAAACCCTACGCTAATAAAAATAGTCTTTAAGCTTATCGGCTTAAAGACTATTTTTTTGATTTAAGGTAAACCGCCAACTATCGCGGACCATATCATCGATGGTTTTTTCAGTCTCAAAATTTAACGCTTCTTTAGCTTTATCAACGGCCGCGTACGTCACCGCCACATCGCCCGCGCGACGTGGCGCAAAGGTGTAAGGTACGCGCACTTGATTCACTGTTTCAAAGGCTGTCACCATCTGTAAGACGGAAGTCCCTTGACCCGTCCCTAAGTTATAGATATGTGTGCCTGAGGTGAGTTGTTCGATCGCTAAGACATGGCCTCGCGCTAAATCACTCACATGAATGTAATCACGCACACCAGTGCCATCAATGGTGGGGTAGTCATGACCAAAAATTTGAAGCTTGTCTAGGGTCCCTGCGGCGACTTTGGTAATGAAGGGCATGAGATTATTGGGAATCCCGTGAGGGTCTTCACCAATCAACCCACTTTCATCGGCGCCCACTGGATTGAAATAGCGTAATAAAGTCACACCCAGTTTGGGGTGGGCTTTTTGAATATCTTTTAAGATGCGTTCAGACATCGCTTTGGTTTCACCATAAGGATTGGTGGTGACTTTAAGCTCTAAGCCTTCATGTAAGGGGCTTTCTTGTTCACCATACACCGTCGCTGACGATGAAAAAATGACTTTATCGACCTGATGTTCTAGACATAAGTCCATGAGTGTCATCGTCGTGTTTAAGTTATTTCGGTAGTATTTTAGAGGCTTTTCAACCGATTCTCCAACGGCTTTATAGCCTGCAAAATGTAAGACGCCATCAAACGCATGCGCTTCAAAAATGGTGTTCATCGCAGTTTCATCTTTTACATCTTGAAGGTAAAAAGGAATTGATGCCTTCACCAAGGTTTCTAAATGACCATGCACCGCTTCTTTGGCGTTGGAGCAATCATCCACAATCACTGCCGTATGGCCGTGATCATAAAGCGCTTTTACCGTATGTGACCCAATGTAACCTAAGCCACCCGTGACAAGTAGTTTCATACGTTATCCCTCCGAGACCATTATAGACGTTGGCGCAGCGTTTAACAAGGTCAGATCGGCTAAAACAAGCGCTAAAACATTTTCTAAGACGATACCCGCGCGGCGCGCAATACAGACGTCGTGTCGGCCTTTGATGTCTAATGAGTCTATCTTGCCTTTATCTAAAGCGAACGTATGTTGTGTTTTTTGAATGCTGGAGGTGGGCTTTATAAAGACTTTCACAACAAGAGGATTCCCGTTGCTCAAACCTCCGCTCGTCCCGCCACTGTGGTTGCTTTGAGTGGTGCCTTTTTCATCGATGATGACGTCATTAAAGGTTGACCCTTTCATATTGATGCCCTCAAAACCAGTCCCAAACTCCACCCCTTTAACCGCAGGAATCGAAAACAGCATTTGTGCGGCTAAGGCTTCGATTTTACCAAACATCGGTTCGCCTAAGCCCACTGGCAGGTTTTCAACCGTTAAGCGGATAATGCCGCCAACTGAATCCCCTTCGGCCGCAATTTCAGCCAAATATTCATCGATTTTTGACATATCTTTGAGGGTGCCTACTTGGATGAGCTCATGGGAAAAACGATAAGGCAGCATCATTTTAGCCAGCGATCCTGCGGCCACTAAAGGCGCCGTTAATCGCCCTGAAAAACGACCACCACCACGATAATCATGATGGCCTTGATACTTTAAGTTCGCCACAAAATCCGCATGCCCAGGTCTAAAATGACGTTTCAGATGGGAATAGTCTTTCGAACGGATGTTTTCATTGGGAATCGTGAGGTGAATGGGTGAGCCTGTGGCTTTGCCTTCAAACACCCCTGAGGTGATGCTAAAGCGATCCGGTTCTTTACGGGGCGTGGTGCCAATCGCTTCCGGGTTTCGACGTTTTAAGTCCTCTTTAATCTGTGATTCATCAATGGGTGTGCCTGGTGGCAGCCCTTCAACGACGACCCCAATCGCCGCTTGATGTGATTCACCATAAAGTGTGACTTTAAAACGATGACCAAAACTATTCATCATGTGCCTCCTTATAAGACATCATACACGCCACCTAAGGACGTAAAGACATCTAAAAATTCTGGATACGATTTTGTGACACTTTCAACACCTTCAACGATGTAGGGTTCGCTCATCACCGGCGCTAACATCAGCGTTGCCATGACGAAGCGATGGTCATCAAAGGTTGGCAGCGGTCCTTTGGCTCTTAAAGTTTCGATGCCTTGGATAATGAGCGTATCCCCTTTTAATTCATGGGGCACATCTAGCAAATCTAAAATCGTCTGAATGGCTTTTAAGCGATCACTTTCTTTATGCACCAAACGAGAGAGCCCCCGCAAATGTGAGATGCCGCTGGCGCGAGCCGCCAACAACGCCATCATGGGTACTAAATCAGGACAGTCTTCAAAGTCAGCGTCTAAGGGACCAAGCGTTTGTTTTTCGATGGTGAGGGCATGCTTATCTTGACTGATGGTGCCTTTCATCGAGCGGATGAAGTCTCTTACAACCGCATCGCCTTGCCAGGAGTCAGGGTTTAAACCCTTGAGTGTTAAAGGCCCAGACCATGCGCCTGCCGCAAGAAAAAACACACTATGGGAATAATCACTTTCAATCGTCGTGTCAACGGCTTTATAACGCTGTTGACCTGGAATCATGTAACCATTTTTAGTCGTCTTGATACGGATATTAAAATCTTCTAAAACACGAATCGTCATGTCAACATAAGGTTTTGAAACTAGGGGTGTGGTTAAGGTTATGGTAGAATCTTTGTCTAATAAAGGCAAGACAAAAAGCATGCCGGAGATGAACTGAGAGCTCACAGAGCCATCCATCTCATAATGGCCGGCTTTTAAGGGTCCTTGAACGGTGAGGGGTAACCAAGTATCCTGGTCTTTAGGTTTGAACGTTAAATCATGCGCTTGGCAGACCTTTTTGTACGCTTCTAAGGACCGTGAAGGTAAACGATCTTTTCCAGAAAAGGTGATGGGCTCATCAAACAATAACGCTAAAGGAATCAAAAAGCGTAGTGTTGAGCCCGATGCTTGAGCGTTCAGTGTGTGCTTAGGTGGGTGTTTTAAAGGTCCCATGACTCTATCTTGATCAATGGTTACGCCAAAGGCTTTTAAGATGTCTTCAGTCGCCTGAATGTCATCCGAAAGCATCCGATGACGAAGGAGGCTTGAATGATGACTAAGCGCCGCACCGATAAGATAGCGGTGCGATAACGATTTAGACCCAATCAAGTGAACAGTCCCTTTTAAAGGGCTTGGTTTGACTAACACGTTCATCTTTAACCCTCCTTTAAAGCTTTTTTAATCCTTGAAGCTGATTCCAAATATTCGAGCGTTTTGGCTTGATCATGTGTTTCTAACGTTTGAGCTAGCTGTCGTAGTTCATTCGCGAAACGTCTGAGTTGATCGCTTAAAATGATATGATTTTCATGAAATAGTTCTGTCCACATGGGCGCATTTAATGCTGCAATCCGAGTCAAATCCGCAAAAGAATCCCCTGCCGTATTTGCCCACTTCGAGGTTTCCTCTAAATGCATGAGTGCGCCTGCAATGGCATGCGTTAACTGTGATACAACGCCGATGGCTTGATCGTGCTCTTGGGCTGTTAAGGTGATCATTTTAGCAAATCCTAAGGTTTTTAATAGTGATGTTAATGTTTCAAAATCGTCTTTATTTTGCGTTGTTTCTTGAATCATCAAGCATGTCGCACCCTCAAACATACATGGGTCATGTTGAGTAAAGCCACTCGCAGCTTTTCCTGCCATGGGGTGATGTGAGATGTATCTTTGAGGATGTTTTAAAGTAGCTAAAATGGTTTGTTGAAGTGGCACTTTCACCCCACAAACGTCCGTAATCACACAAGTGCTTGAAAGCCGATGTTGATGGTGTTCAATGAATGAAGCTGCGGCTTTGGGATAGGTAGCTAAAATGAGCACTTCAGCCTGAGTTAAAGCTGCCACTCCACACTCAGAAACAACCTGATGCGCTTTGGCTTGCTCACACACGGATGTTTCTTGGTCATAGCCAATGATGTGATGACCTTCGGCTTTTAAGCGCGCGGCGTATGAGGCTCCAATTAACCCTAAACCAACAATGCCAATGTTCATGTGATGGTTTTCCCTAAAACATCCGCAAGCGGTTTTAAGTGATTAAGTAAACTCTCAAAACGTTCTAATGTGAGCGATTGTGCGCCATCACTCAACGCTTTTTCTGGTTCAGGATGAATTTCAATCATTTGGCCATGCGCGCCTACGGCCAGTCCTGCTTGAGCCAACGGATCAATCATTTTATAGCGTCCTGCAGCGTGTGATGGATCGACAATGACGGGTAAATGGGAAAGTTCTTTGATGGCTAAAACAGCACTGATGTCCAGTGTGTTTCGGGTGTATTTTTCAAAGGTTCTGATGCCGCGTTCACACAAAATCACTTGATCATTTCCGCCATCCATGATGTATTCGGCACTCATCAGCCATTCTTCAATAGTCGCACTCAACCCACGTTTTAAGAAAATGGGCTTACGAGTTTTTCCAAGAGCTTTTAATAGGTGAAAGTTTTGCATGTTTCTAGCACCCACTTGAATGATGTCAACGTATTGTTCAAACATCGGGATGGCCGAAACACTAGGCACCTCACTGATCACTTTAAGGCCAAACGTGTCTGCGACTTTACGCATCAACTTCAACCCTTCTTCGCCTAACCCTTGAAAGGCATACGGCGACGTCCTTGGTTTGAAGGCGCCCCCTCTTAGAATTTTCAGATGGTGCTTTTGCATAAAAGCACCGATCGTCATCATTTGTACTTCGTCTTCAACCGAGCATGGCCCTGTCATAATGACGTGTTGATCGCCACCAATCACCACACCATCGCCTAAATCAATGCGTGTGTCGAGTGCTTGAAACTCACGGGATGCTTTTTTGTAAGGCGCTTGAATGCGAATAACTTCAGCCACCGCGGTAAACGCGTAAAAATCTCTTGCTTCAAGTTTTGAGGTATCCCCTATGACACCATAAATCTTGACTCTTTCGCTGGAAACATCTTTAATTGAGAATCCTTCTTCATGGATGTAATCCAAGACGCGATTCACCGCGTCTAATGAAGCATCTTTTTTCATTTTAATAATCATATGGATGACTCCTTTCAAATAAAAAACCGGTGGAAAGTCCACCGGTAAAGGGTTGGGTTAAGTGGCTTCCTTC